>CAJYOV010000305.1 GCA_913776405.1 Pseudobdellovibrionaceae bacterium | reverse complement strand
AGTCGCAGACATCATTTTGCAGATGCGCTGAGCGACTAGACTTGCGCCTTGGAGGTCCGTGTCCGGCAAGATGATCCCGAACTCTTCGCCGCCGTAACGAGCAACCGTATCCAGAGTGCGAACGCACTCATTCAGACGTTGAGCAACTTGTCTGAGAATGGCGTCACCGACGGGGTGACCATACTTATCGTTTAGATTTTTGAAGTGATCGATGTCGATCATTACGAGAGACAGCTTTCGCTCGTGGCGAAGGGCGCGCTCGACTTCGATTTTTAATTGATCTTGAAAGAAGCGGTGGTTGCGCACCAGCGTGACCACATCCGTAATTGCGAGTCGTTCGAGTTCACGTTTTTCTTGAAGCCCGGTGTGTGCTGCAAGCGCTTCAATCATCTGGGCGCGCAGGTAGTCGTTGTCCCAAGGTTTCAAGATCAAGCGATGGACTCGTGCCTCGTTGACGGCGGTGTAGAAGTCACTGAGATCGACATGTGCCGTTAAGAGAGCCCGGACCGCTTCAGGCTTATGCTCTTGCGCGTAGGCCAAAAGATCTAAACCCGTTCCATCAGGCATGCGTTGGTCGGTCAGGATCACGGCGATATCTGAGCGAGAGTCGAGAATCGCCTTGGCTTGCGCTACACCATTTGCTTCGATCACATCGAAGTCACGGTTCAGAATCCGATGAAGTGAAGACGTGATGTCGACTTCATCGTCGACACACAAAATCTTCGGCTTCATGTTTTCTGAAAGTTGAGTCAAGGCTTCTCCACTTGCGTGAGAATCCAGAAGCTTCCATCTCGAGGCGGCTCATAATTCTTCACGCGTTTATTCACTACGGCGACTTCATGATCGTACCACAGGGGAACGATCGGCAAATCGTCGAGCACCGCTTTCTGAACTAAAGAGTAGATGTGAATTCGTTTAGCCAAGTCGAGAGTCTGCATGCCTTCGTCTGTCAGCGCGTCAACGCGTGGATTTGAGTACGAACCGCGGTTGCGACCCGTCGGTGGAACTTCTCTCGAGTGAAACGCTTGGCGATAAAGGTCGGGATCGACACTTCCAACCCAGCGCATCGTAGCCAGTTGAAAGCGACCGTTCTGAATGTCGCCGTAGAAGGTGCCCCACTCATAACTTTGAAGCTTGATCTTGAAGCCGACGGCCTGAAGATCGGAAACGATCAGTCTGCCGTTTTCGACTGCAGTCGGAACGCTGCTAGTTTTGAAGGTCAATTCAGGCAGTGGCCCAACGTCCTTCAAAAGGTCTTTAGCTTTGTTCGGCGAGTATTCTAGTGGCGTCAAAGCTTTATCGAAGAACGGATTGATTGGCGTCAGCACGCTTGTCGCGAGAGTTGCGAGGCCCTCCATCTTGTGTTTCACGATGGCTTCGCGGTTGATTGCAAACGCCATCGCTTGTCGAACCTTCAGCGTCTTTAAAACGGGGTCCTTCAAATTGAGAAGAAGGTAGCTCATCGCGAGACCCGGATATTTATGAACGACAAGTTTCTCTGAGCTTTCGAGCTGCGGAACTTTCGATGGTGGAAATTCAGCTTGAGCGAGATCGATCTCGCCTTTTTGCATCTTCATCAAGCGCGTGTTGTCGTCTCGAACGATCTTGAAAATGACACCTGGCACTTTTGGTTTCAGATATGCGTGGTCGACGCGAGCCTTTAACTCAATTTCGTTCGCATCTTTTTTAACGAGAGTGAACGGGCCGCTCCCGATCGGCGCTTCACCTTGCGCAAGCCCGTTCAATTCTTTTGCGGGTAGAATCTTGAGCGAAGACAAATCGGATAAGAAAGTCGCCGAAGGCTTTGAAAGCGTGATCGTGATTTCGCGCGCAGGTGTCTGAAGAGACGAATGAACATCTTTGATCACCGAGAACGAGGTCGAATAGCGACTCTTTGGGTCACGCGCGAAAGCGAAGCTGGCTTGAATATCGCTATCATCAACGGCGCGACCGTTTGAGAAACTCAAATTCGGTTTCAATTTGAACTTATAAGAAAGCGGAGTTGCCTCGATGATCTCTGCCGCTTCGGGAACGGGTTTGAGCTCGGGGCCGATACGTACGAGCGAGCTATACAAAAGTCCAGCGATGCGCGTGCCTGTCGCGTCTGTCGCGAAACGCGGATCGAGTGTACTTGGCGGCGCGGAAAGAGCGACTACGATGGCATGATCCTCGTTGCCACGATTCCGGGTGCAGGCTGTCAAAGTGAACAAGACCGAGAGAAAAACGAGAGCGTACTTCATAGATCGACGGTAAACTTCTCATCCATGAACAGCAAACTTTTCGCATCACTCAATGTCGCCGTTGCTTTGTGTCTGACCGTCGTTACCGTAGCTCTGCCGATCTCGTCAGCGCGCTGTGCTGTATCTAGTCCCGCGCAGAAGATTCATGAACGCATCAAAAAAGCGGTAGATTCCTCTGGCTTCAAAGACGGTGAGATCGGTCTTTGGATCGGTTCAACGGGTGATGCCGGTTTAGAAACTTATTACGGTAAAAACGCGACGAAACTTCTTTTGCCCGCATCGCTCTCGAAACTCGTTACGATGGGTGGGGTGCTCGATACGCTCCCTCCAGGCACAAAGCTTCAAACTCAGCTTCTCTACGATCCGAAAGCAGCCAAGATCGACCAAGGCGTTCTGTCTGGCGCCATCTATTTAAAAGGCGGCGGTGACCCGTCGTTCGTCTCTGAAGATGCATGGGCGCTTGTAAACGAACTGACGCGCACAGGGATCACAAGTGTTGAAGGCGATTTGATCGTCGATGATTCGCGCTTCGATACGATCCGCTTCGATGAAGACCGACAAGAAGAACGTGTGGATCGCGCTTACGATGCACCTATCGGTGCGATGTCGATGAACTGGAACTCGGTGAACGTCTACGCCCGACCAGGTGATAAGGTCGGCGAACCGCTAAAGGTCTTTGCCGACGTCATGAGTCCGTATCTGAAAGTGCGGAACAATTCGAAAACCGTAGGTGCAGGTAAAGGTAAAACGGTTTCTGTCGAACGAATTTCTGAAAAAGGGTTCAACGGCGATGTGATCGTGATCAACGGCGCGCTCGCGCTTGGATCGCCGGAAGCCGTGATCTACAAAAGCATTTCGCAACCAGATCTGTGGGCTGGGTACAACATGGTTGAGTTCCTTCGCCAACGCGGGATCGCGGTCAAAGGCAAAGTGAAAACCGGCACTGCGCCTTCGTCAGCTGCCGTCTTGGCAACACGCGACAGTCATCCGCTTTCATCGATCGTGGCAGACATGGCAAAGTGGTCAAATAACTACGTAGCCGAAATGCTCGTCAAAAACGTAGCCGCCGAGTCGGGTGAGAAGCCTGCAACGATGGCGACAGGTCTTGCGCAGGTTCGGAAGTATCTCGAAAAGTCCGGCGTTAAGTCGGGCGAGTATGAGTTCGTGAACGCAGCGGGACTTACGCGAAAAAATCGACTCACTCCGGAACAGTTGGGACGTTTTCTCGAATTTGTTCGTACGGACTTTACGATGTTTCCGGAATACCTCACCGCACTCCCAATCGCAGGCGTCGACGGAACTCTGCGGAAACGCATGAAAAATTCATCGGGCGAACGTTGGGTGCGCGCGAAGACTGGTCTTCTGACGGGGGTCGTTGGGTTAGCTGGATATGCAGGTCGACCAAATGGTCAGATCGTCACGTTCGCTTTCATCTATAATGGACCTGGTAAGGAAGATAAAGCGCGCGGTCTCTTCGATCGCTTGGCCGCTCTTCTTGTTGAAGATTGAGCCCTGGAGTTCTCGTTTGAGTTCAAAGGCTTCAAGAAATTCTAAAAGGCTTTTTGTCACTTCGTTGTTGGTGGCGTCTTGCAGTTTGCCTGTCGTCATTGCACGCGCTGATGAAGATCCAAAAAGTCGCCTGCGCGCAGTTTTGGAATCATGGTTTCCAACTCTCGGGACCGAGTCCGTTGCGACCGGCTCTTCTGACGAACTTGATGCCGCCGGAAGCCCTGCAGCTTTCGGTGAGCTGCTCGCGCCCGCCGCTGTTTTATCTGAAGCGCAACTGAAACGTTCGCTGCCGTGGCAGCCGCCAAATTTCGCTAGTCAGTCAGAAGCCTTGGGTTGGTCACAAGAGGCGTTTGCACTGCCCCAGCCAATGAAGGTGCGAGTCGCGTTCTGGAAAGACATCTACGCGAAGTACACGACATCTCAAGGAGTCATGCACGATACGATGACTCTCGGCGTGTATACGCCGATCGATTTCCCGAGCGTACGCGATAATGGCGGTTTAGGTTTTGCTCAGAACGCAAAACTGCGAAATCAAATCATCGATAAAGCGAAAGAAGAAATCACCGCTCGCCTCATGGCCCTTCAAGACCGAGTCGGTCAAGGTCTCGGCGCTGAAGGCCTTTCGGGCGAAGATCTCCGTTATTGGAAGATGTTTGAGACTGTTGAAGACCCGATGCGTTTCATGGCGGCTGTTTCGCGAATCAGGTTTCAACTCGGTCAAAAAGATCGTTTTCTTCTAGGCATTTACTATTCGGGTCGTTACTTGCGTCAGATGGAAGCCATCTTTAAAGAAGAAGGCTTGCCGATCGAGCTTACGCGGTTACCGTTTGTCGAAAGCTCCTTCAACGTGAACGCGCGCTCGAAAGTCGGCGCAAGCGGTATCTGGCAATTCATGCCGCGGACCGCGAAAGCGTACATGAAGGTGAACAAAGAAGTCGACGATCGCAACGATCCGCTTGTGGCCACTCGTGCGGCGGCGCGCCTGTTACGTGGAAACTTTCAGATGCTCGGTACCTGGCCGCTCGCCTTAACGGGCTACAACCACGGACCGTACGGCGTAAAAAAAGTCGTTGAGAAAATGGGCACGAACGACATTTCAGAAATCGTATCGAAGTACTCTTCAAGATCGTTCGGGTTTGCATCGCAGAATTTCTATGCCTGCTTCTTGGCTGCGCTTGAGGTTGAGCGAGATGCGAAGGAGCTGTTTCTTGAGCCAAAGTGGTCGCCCGCTGTCGAAAGCGGTGAGTTGAAAGCGCCAAAGCTGATGTCTTGGACAGCATTGACGAAGATGTTCGACGACGACGAAGCTCTCGCGATCGAGCTGAACCCGCATCTACTTGCCAGAGCACGCGATTCGCGTGCACGCATTCCGCAAGGCACGAGACTGCGTGTACCGCTCGCTCGTCTTGAAGTTGCCAAAAAAGCCTTTGCTGGAAAGTTAAGCCCTTCGAAGTTGACGGCAGAACTCAAGAACATTCCGATGCCGAAATCCTTTGATGCCGCGGGCTCAATTCTCGAAGCCGCACAAACCGTCGTGCAATCGCGACTGCTCCGCACCTCCGCAACAGCCGAGGTCCTCCTTCCGTGGATGACCGATCAAAAAGCCAACTCCAAAAACGAAAAAAGCCCGGACATCCGCCCGGGCCTCTTCACACCTCTCGAAGAGAAGTAAACAGCTCGCTCAGTGAATCAGTGAGTTATTGTACTCTTGAGCGGGGCTCGCGATAGTTTTGTAGGGGTTTTCGGCCGCGTCGATCATGTAGAGAAACGGCTTTAAGTTTTTCTGGAACACTTTTGGAAGAACGGCTTGGCCAGGGTAGAAGCCGCCGTCCCACATCGAAGACGGATCGAGTTCAAATGTGAACGAGAACATTTTGTGTTCAGCGTAAGCCCAGTCGCAGGTGTCGCCTGATGCGACGTAAAGATCAGACGACTGTTCCGGCGTGTAGTTGTTCCACCTCGCCATTGTCTTTGCCATCGTCTCGAAGACGTTTAAGTCGCGCGCATCGGACACTCGGCTCGTTGTTCCGCCCCACGGATAAAGAATGAGTTCTGAGTACGTATGAAGCGAAAGAAGGATTGTTGCGTTCGGGCTGTTATCTACCCAGCGCTTAACCGCTTGTGTTTCAGGTTCGCTGAAAGGAGCTGGGCCCATGTACGTTTCGTCCGAAGGGTCGTCGCTAGAGCCGCCTGTGCCCCAGCCGTAACCGTAGTTACGATTGAGATCGACGCCGTAAGTGCCGTCTTTGTTTTTCGCGCGGTTCTTGCGCCACATCTTGTATTTGCCTGTCGAGATATCGTGCTCAGCCCCATCCGGATTCACCATCGGCACGATCTGGACGTCGCGTGTATTTACGAGGCGCTGAACTTCAGCGTCACCTGCGGCATATTGTTTTAAGAGGTAGTCGGCGAACATGATTGGGATATCGATCGAAACGTGCTCACGAGCGTGATGCCCGCCCATCATCAACATTCCGGCCTTCTGATCGGCTGTCGCGAGATCGCCTGAGATGCGGAGGCGATAAAGTTCGCGGCCTTCGTTTGATTTCCCGATCGAGTCGAGGCGAGCGATTTTTGGGTTCGCCTTCACCATTGCTTCCAACTCTGCCTTCATCTCAGCGTAGTTGTGGAAATTTGCGTCCTTCGATGGGAAATCGAGAAGCTCAGATGTAGCCGCCTGCGAGTATTCGAGAATGCCTTGTTTCTCGAATTCAGCGCGCTGCTTTTCGTGACCGAGAACCATGACGTAGTCGTCACGCGTGAGTTCAATGCTTGCGCCCGCGTTGGCGATTTCAGTGCGCTCGAATTTGTCTTTCGCGCGAACCTTCATCCAAAGTAATTCAGAGGCTGTGTCTTGTGAGGCAAGGGCCGAAGCGCAAAGGCTGATAGAAGTGAGCACGGTCGAAACGACCGTTGCCACTTTAGAAAGTGTCGTCATAAAGATCCCTCTAGTTAGGAGGGCTCATCCCCTGAGCCCTCACGAGAGAAAGTCTAGGACGCTACTGTTTCAGCGGGCAAGTCAGAAACGACATGATCGGCGGGCTCAGCGGGTCGTCAACGCGCAGAGGGGCGTCATAGCTCTCTGGCGTCATCGGCGCATTTTCGTCGACGTTTTCTTTGGCCAGATCTGTGACCGCCGGCCCATTGATCATATTGCCTTTCGGACCAAAGCGCGCACCATGACACGGGCAATCCCAGCTGGTCTCGGCTTCATTCCAATGAACGTGACAACCCATGTGCGGGCAGGCCGGCGAGAGCGTCGTTAATTCACCTTGTGGGTCGCGGTAGGCCGCAACTTTTTTGCCATCGACCATCACGATGGCGCCTTGATTCTCTCTCAATTGAGCGAGCGTCATCTTCTCTGGCGTCGCGATACGATCGGCAACGAACCGTGACGGGAAGTCGATGTTTTCTGATACGAATTGTTTGAATGAGGCAAGCGGCTTGATTCGAGTTGGATCGAACAAGTCCGCCCACGGATTTTCAACTTCCAAAATCAAATCCGAAATCAGCATGCCGGCGACGGTGCCGAAGGTAAGCCCGTTTCCAGAAAAGCCGGTTGCAACGAAGATGTTGTCGGACATCGCGTTCTTACCGATGAATGGCAAGCCGTCGACTGGCTCAATCACTTGGCCCGACCAGCGGTAAATCACGTCGCCGATTTCAAAGCGATGGCGTGCCCATTGCTCGAGGTTTTCATAGTGATTCGTCGTATGTTCATCTTGACCGGTCTTGTGATCTTCACCACCGACAACGATGTACGTTTTCTCGCCCATCGTGAACGTGCGGATGTAGTGGTAAGGATCGTCGAGGTCCCAGTAGAGATGATCGGGCTCGAGGCCTGCCTTGAGTTCTGCCGCGATGACATAGGTGCGGTACGAAGCGATTTTTGTCTGCAGAAGGAATCTATTGGCTGACGGCACGTTCGACGCAACGACAACATCAGCGCACGAAATCGTTCCGCTTTCTGTTTTCACGCGGCACGGTTCACCGTCGGCGACGTCGATCATGCGTGTCTCTTCAAAGATATAGCAACCGTCTCCGTCAATCGACTTTGCGAGCGCCGAGAGATAAGCGACCGGTTGAAATTGAGCTTGATGATCGAAGCGCAAAGCCTTTTCGATTGTACGAGACATCGGGATTTGATCGACGAGCTCACATGGAACGCCAATTTCGAGTGCCGCTTTCGCTTCCTTCTCGAGGTCCGAAACTTGATTCTCTTTTTCTGTGAAGCGGTAGGCTGAAACCCGTTTGAAGCCGCAGCTGATTTTTTTGTCGATTACATTTTGTTGGATGAGATCAATCGCGCGCCGCGAGCTTTGCGCCGCGAGTGTCGCGCCTTCACGACCGAACTTCGAGATCAACTCGCGAAATTCAAGGTCGAGAATCTCCGTGAGATGCGCCGATGTATGCCCGGTCTCGCCGCAGCCAACGCGGCCCGCTTCGATCACGGCGACTGTCTTACCTTGTTTTTTTAGAAGCTCGGCCGTTGTAAGGCCTGTGATACCACCGCCGACAACGCAAACGTCGACCATTAAGTCGCCGCTCAATTTCGGGAATTTTGGGATCGAAGAGTCTTCGAACCAAATCGGGCGTGTAGATTGATTTGTTGGAAGCACGTGGTCGGCCATCTCGGATCTCCTCACTTTGGGGATTCGCTAGCCTTTGATGTTAGCATTCGGTTCCGAAGTGAGGTCTCCAAGCCCATTGAAAGAAATGTTTAGAATCCGGGACAACCCGCGCCTTCAGGCGGTGGTCCAGCAAGGTTGCGACAGCTTGGGTAGTAAGGTGAACACTTTAGACTCAAGTGAAAGTGTTTGTGGTGCCCACGCTCGCGACGGATCAGGCGCAAGAGTTCAACGTTCTTCTCGTCCTCTAGCAGATTCTCTTTCTTAGCCCACGCACAGAAACCGTCTTTTACTTTGTGCGACATGAAAACGCGACTGATGGCTGAGACACGTTTCGCATCACTTACGAAGTCTTGGCGATACGCTAGTTTCAAGAAGGTCCATGTCGCTTCAAAGTTGAAACCGCTGACGACGTTTCCTCGCGCATCGAGTGCGGAATCGCGAAGTGGACTTTTGATCGCGAGGTAAGCGATGTCAGCGTCGAGACCGTTTTTGTGAGTTTGATGTGAACTTCCGAAGCGGCCGCCATTGCGAATCGACATATCGCCGACAAAGAGGCTCAAGCCCAATTCGCGGAATAAATAAGAAGCTGCATTCTGCAAGAACGAAACGAGCATTCCCGTTCCGAAATGAGCGTTTGCGTTGATGCGGACTGCGTTCAAGCCCGCGCCTGAATCCGGCAGTAAGCTCGCATTGCGAATGCGTGCAGCCGGGCGACCGGCGCCGCTATAAGCACCTTCGGCTACGCCACCATCGCGCAAATTCATGAGTGGCGCTGTCTTCATTTCGAGCGCCGCAATTTTTTGTTCAACTTC
>CAJYOV010000304.1 GCA_913776405.1 Pseudobdellovibrionaceae bacterium | reverse complement strand
CCAAAGCTGTCGATGGCAATGGCCTGACGCTCTCTCACCGAATTTCAGAATTCTTCGTTTCGATTTCAACGCGCGACACGTTCTCGGCGATCATGGGCGTTTATTCGGCCATCTTAGGTTTCTTCATTCCGTCAGGTGGGGGGAAGTGGATTATCGAAGCGCCGTATCTCATGCAAGCGGCTAATGAACTCAAAGTCCATCTCGGTTGGACCGTGATGGTCTACAACGCCGCCGAAGCGTTACCAAATTTGATTAATCCGTTTTTTATGGCCGCACTGTTGGGTGTCGTGGACTTAAAGGCGAGAGATATCGTTGGGTACACGGTGACGCAATTGGTAGTTCATGCGCCACTCGTGATTTTTATGCTCTGGGCGTTGGGTGAAACACTGACGTATCACCCACCCGTTATCCCGTGAGTAGGACTATTCAAGGAAGTGCTTGTTGCCTGGATCTTTAATCCAGATCATGCCGACAATCAAAGTCATGACCGCGATCGCGACCGGGAAGTAAAGACCCGCGTAGATGTAACCGGTCTGTGCGACCAGTGCCGTCCCGATGAACGGAACGAGCCCACCAAAGACACCGTTTCCGATGTGATACGGGAGTGACATCGACGTGTAACGAACACGTGTCGGGAATAGCTCAACTAAGAATGCGGCGATTGGGCCATAGACCATGCCGACGAACATGACTTGGACCCAGACCAAGAAAGTCAGCTTCGCGATGTTTGGATTCGGTGAGCCAGCATCTGGGTTGTTGACGTCGAAACCAGCGGCCGCAACCATCCCGTGATAAATCGGGAAGTAGAGTACGGCAGCCAAGAAACATCCAAGCATGATGATCTTTTTCCGACTCATGCGGTCCGATAAAGCGCCGAACAAAACAAACGAAGGTGTGCCCAGCAAGATCGCGACCGCGATTATCTGCGATGCCGTTGCGAAGTTGAGCTTTAAGACCGTTTGTAAGAAGTAGAGCGCGTAAAATTGGCCGGTGTAGAACACGACCCCTTGGCCCGCAGTTAAACCGAAGAGCGCGAGAATGACGAGCCTGCGGTTTTCAGGGTTCATGAAGCTTTCACGAAGCGGGTTCACGGCTGCCTTGCCAGACGCCTTCATCTTCGCAAAGAGTGGTGACTCCTGGAGCTTTCGGCGAATCATGAAAGACATACCGACAAGCACGATCGACAGGAGGAACGGGATGCGCCAGCCCCACTCTTTGAACGCGTCTTCACCCACTGACGTGCGCGTTGCGAGAATCACGCCCAAAGAAACAAAGAGACCGAGAGACGCCGTTGTTTGAATAAACGCGGTGAAGAAGCCCCTCCGGTTGTGGGGTGCGTGCTCGGACACGTAAGTCGCGGCACCGCCGTATTCACCACCCATCGCTAGACCCTGAAGCAAGCGAAGAATGAGAAGCAGAATCGGTGCGAGCGCGCCGATTTGCTCGTAAGTCGGAAGAAGGCCGATCATCGTTGTCGAAAGCCCCATGATGAGCAACGTCATCAAGAAGGTGTACTTTCGGCCGATGATGTCGCCCATGCGACCGAAGAAGAGCGCGCCGAACGGGCGTACGATGAAACCCGTGGCAAACGTTGCACGTGTCGAGAGAAGCGCGATGGTCGGATTGCCTTGCGGGAAGAAGAGGCCCGAGATGATCGTCGCGAGCGAGCCGAAGATGTAGAAGTCATACCATTCGATCAGCGTTCCCGCTGACGATGCGAAGATGACCTTCCAAATGCTTTCTTTTTCCGAGGGTGCTGTCGTTGTCGAATTCATGGTTTGCCCTTTCGTTTAGAGAAACAGGAAGAGACCAACTTCCGCGAGTGTCGCATTGCCAGCTTCTGCGCCCGTGATTTTGAACCGAGAATTGAAGTGCGAAATCTCACCGAAGACCGAGAGTTTATCAGTGAGTTTATGATCCGAACCCAGTTTCGCCGCTAAGTTCGACACCATTGTGCCCGCTGTCATGTTGGCGTCAGACGTCGTGAAGGCAGGACCAGCCACGACTTTGCTTTCATCAAGGATCGAAGCGTAACCAACGGATCCGAAGAGGTTTGTTTTTTCACCTACCGGTAGACGACCTGACACCCAGCCGCCAGCTTCAGTGACATCGTTCGCTGATGCTGGGTTGCGAGTGGCAAGCGTCAACATGCTGTTTGAGTTGTTCAAGTTCTGACCATAATAGGCTTCTGCGCGGAAATCGAATCCGCCCCATTTTTGTTCTGCAAAAGCATTGAGGCCATAGACGTCGGCCATCTCACGACCGGTAGTGGGGCGCACGATGAAGCGAGAGTAAAAGGCCGAGAGACCGACTCGATTCGGTGTCGTGCCCCACGCTGCGCTGTAAGCAAAACCCGGCACAGCGCCACGTTCTGCATCGTTGATGTTTGCCGTGCCAGTAACCGGTGAGCCTGGATTTGCCGTAAACAGGCTGATCGCAGCTTTTTGCTCGAAGCCTTCGGTCGTATGAACGAGAACGGCCTGCTGGCGCATGAAGCCTGCGTTGCCTGCTTGGAATGTGTTGCCGACGTAGTTGTAAGTGAACGTGTTGAGCGGGGCGAAGATGTCCCAATCCTGACCGGCTTGGATCGCGAGGTTGTCACTCAAGCGGTGTTCGATTTTCGCGATTCGAACGCGAGGATATTGCTGGACAGTCGGCGAAGAGCGGTTGAAGTCGACGAAGTCGAACTCGAAGACAGCTTTTGTTGTCTCATCGACCGTTACGACAAAGCCAAAGCGCGATTGCGCAGTTTGGAATGAGAGACCGCCGTCTTGATTCGATCTGAACTCGTTTGGCGCCGCGCCGAGATTGTATTGCGGGCGAGCCGACGTTGGCGCTACGTAGTTTTTCGCACCGTAAGATTCGACCGCTTTGTCAGAGCCAATGGCGCTGGCCTTCAAGAAGCCAGTCAATTTCACGTCGAGAGCTGCATACGCTTGTGACGCGACCAAGGTCGATGTCAGTGCCGCGAGCGTGAGAGCTGCGAAGCGACCTCTTTGAGTTTGTAATTTCATGATGTTCCTCCTGGTTGAACGTCGGTATCGAGTCTTAAATTCGTGTCTCGATTATCAGACCGAGCTTACTGACGAATGACAACGAGAAATGTAAATCGAGCTTGTAGGAGGGTGTCGCAAATGCTGGTCTAGTTTCGATCAAGAGAACGGCCGATCTTCTCGATAAAGAAAGGCAGACATTATCGCCAAGGTTGGACTTTTGAGTTTTAGCGGAGTCATAGAAAAACTATTCGATTGGATGCATGCCCAATTGCCACGAAATCGAGTGATCGTGATCGCTGCGGTAACGGTGGTGCTTGCGTTTATCGACTATGACACGGGGACAGAGTTCAACTTCTCTTTCTTCTATCTGATTCCAGTTTCAATGACGGCTTGGTTCCTAAATGCGCAACTCGGTTACGCGATGTGTGTGATCTCAGGCGTTATCTGGGGCGTTCTTAATTTGGGTGATCAAGAATGGCATCAAGCCTGGTTTCCGATATGGAACGCGATCATGCGCAT
>CAJYOV010000303.1 GCA_913776405.1 Pseudobdellovibrionaceae bacterium | reverse complement strand
GCCAATGGCGCTATCGCACTGTTTGTTCTTCACGTAGAAGCGCGCGATGTACATTTCTTTACCCGCGAGCATCTTTAAAGCGGCTTCGCGCTTTTCGCGAGCTTCTTTCACGTACTGAGAGTCTGGGTAAGAGCTGATCGTTTCGTCGAAGTAGAGAATCGCTTTGTCAGCCAACGTGAGATCGCGATCAAGTGTTGCCGGAAGCTGGTTGAAGTAGCTTAGCCCCAGTCGGAATGTGACGTAATCGATTTGCGGATGTTTCGGGTGAAACTCTTTGAAGAGTTGGTAGGCCCCTTGTGCTTCAGCGTAGTTTTCTTGTTTGAAGTGGAGATCCGCGATTTTCAAATCAGCGAGAGCGGCGAAACGGCTGTAAGGGAATTTGTTTTTGACGTCCGTGTATTTCGCGATGGCTTCTTCGTAGCGTTCGTCTTTTTCAAAATCTTCGGCCGACTGGTAGGCGCCTTCAGGTGTTGAAAGATCACGTGTCTGAATCGAAGAGCATCCGACAGAGATCGCAATGTTGAGGCCGCAAAACGCGAGAGCCGACACGAATGTCAGATTGGCGATAGAGAATGAGCGAAGCATCTGACGAACCATTAAGACCGGCCCCCGTAGTGAGAAGTTCGATTCTTGAACTTCCGAGAGATCATTCAGACTGCGAAAAACCAACGAGCGTTTCGCAAGCTTCGATTTAATGGCTAACTGCGCGGAAAGTCAACGAAAGCAGCCCTGAGATCGGCCGCTGAAAGAGGGCCTAACTGCCTAAAATCAAAGGGTTTGCCGGGCATCCGTTAAATGCCGGTAAAACGTTTGGAAAACGAGCTTCAGGGCGCTCGCCACAGGAATTGAAATCATCATTCCCAAGATGCCCATCACCTGTGACCCGATAATAATTACGATGACCACGGTAACGGGGTGCAGATTCACGATTTTAGCTACGACAAACGGGATGATGAAAACGATGTCGACAAGCTGAGCGAAGAAATAAACTGAGGTTACGATCATCAGATTCCAGCTCATAGTCGACGCAATCATGCCGTCTTCGGAGATCAGTGCGATTAAGACAGCGGGAACTGCGCCGATGATTGGGCCCAAATAAGGAATCAGATTCGTAAGGCCTGCGAAGACCGCAAGCAAAGCCGCGTACGGAAAGCCGATGAGGCGAAGCCCGATCCAAACCACCAAGCCAACGATGGCAGCTTCGAGAAAACGCGCGCGGATAAAGCCGCCCAATTGCCGATTCAACTGGTGCTGAAGGTCGATCACGATTTCAAAGAGCGAGTTCGGCACAAAACTTAAAACGCTTCTCGTCATCGATCGACCGTCTTGCATCATGAAGTAGGCAAAAAACGGCGTGAGAATTAACACCGTCACCGATGCCGAGATGACTTGAGGCAGTGAATCTGAAATCAAAGCGGATTTCGAGATGACCCACTCGTTGATCGTCTGCGAGAAGTTGATGTTGTAGAGCTTGAAGAAGCCCTTAAATCTCTGCTCGGTGTTCGAGACAAGATTCATGAAGTCGACTTGATATTTCGGGAGCTGAGAATCAAGAAGAGTCAGCTGTTGTGTCACTCGGGGAAGAATTTGGTAGATGCCGAATGCGATAAGAACGCCGGTTGCTAGAAACGGCAGAAAGATAGCAAGCTGGCGCGGCACTCGTTTGCGCTCGAGGAATTCGACAATCGGCGAGAGCAAGTAGTTCGTCACAAACGCCATGACAAATGAGATCAGCAAATTGTCGACAACGAGAAGGATCGTGGCTGAGCCAATCAAGATCAGAAGCACCGAAAACAATTTGATCCGATGTTCGCGTTTAAGGGCGGCTTGAAGATTAGAGTCCATCCGGACGATCCAGCGGTGGCGGCTCACGCATATCTTTGAGAGCGCGGCGAAGATCGGACACCTTGTCTGTCGTCTCTTTCAAACGCTTTCCCAGGACTTCGTCAAGGCGAAGTGTCACCTTGATGCCGACGTCGGGTTGTCGATCCAAAACTTCGACAAGATCTGGCTTGAAGAATCCGATGAGCACGCTCTCGTCTCTTGAAAGAGCGGTGGCGGTTCGTCGACCGTTGTCTTCGACGAGTGCGAGTTCACCGAAGAAATCACCTGGCAAAAGTTGCGTGATGAAGATCTCGCGCATGTCTTCAGTGATCGGGTTTGGATCGTTCACGTAGATCTCGATTCGGCCCTTGGATATGAGGTACATACCCACGCCGACTTCGCCTTGTTTGAAGATCGGCTCGCCTGCGTGGTAGCGACGAACATGCACGATTGATTCGATGAATCGCAGTTCGCGCTCGTTGAGATCTTGAAACAGGATGTTGTTACGTAAGACTGAGCGAATATCGTCGTCAGCGGATTTTTTGAAAAGGTTGTCCCAAAGATAGTTCATGGCACAATCCGATCGAGTGTTGTGACGACTTGATCGCGCGGAACCCAGCCCGTAGCGCCGCCCGGATAGTTCACTTGAATCCAACCTTGTCGAGAACTTCGAACGATCACTTCAAGGCCCTCATAGAGGTCGAAAAGGACCGTCGCCTCTTTTTCTGGAAGTGCGCGGGCCTCAACCTTCTTCGTTACGACTGTGGCACGGACGTCTTGAATGTCGAAGGCTTTTGCTAAAGCGAGAAGCCCGATCGCGATAAATAAAATCCCCGAGCAAACGGCGGC
>CAJYOV010000302.1 GCA_913776405.1 Pseudobdellovibrionaceae bacterium | reverse complement strand
GTCTCTGTCGGCGAGGCTTTGAACACGATCGTTGTCACAACTGATCGAATCGCGAAGATTATTAAGAGCCTCAAGGCGCTTGCGAGAAATGAATCTGGCGGTGAAATGGAAAATCGCGACGTGCGAGTTGTCGTTCAGGAGGCCGTCGAGATCGCACAAGACCGTCTTCACAGAAATAGCGTTCGACTTGACCTCGTCGGCATGGATTCAGCGGCCGAAGTCTTTTGCCGTGAAACAGAAATCGGCCAGGTGTTGATCAATATGTTGAATAACTCGTGCGATGCTGTCTCTAAGCTGCAAGATCGCTGGGTGCGACTGCGTGTTGAACAAGATGACGACTTTGTCCACGTCAGCTGTACAGACAGCGGCGGCGGCATTCCGACCGATGTGACGGAGAGAATGTTTCGCACCTACTTCACTACAAAATCGAAGTCTGGCGGCATGGGCATAGGCCTCTCGATCTCGAAAGAAATCGTTGAGCGTCATGGTGGCCGCTTGATCTACTCGCTCGACGGACAAAATACGCGCTTCATCATGTCGCTGCCGCGCGCGCAAGCAGGCTCTAAGTCTGCTTGAGGGATTTGCGTAATCCGCTGCTTGCAGCGATCTCAGCTTGCCTAAGCGCGGTGTGAGCGGCAAAGCTCAACGCATGAAGTTTCTGCGCCTACACGACCCCCTCATCGGTGTTCTCTTCGAGAACGACGACATCGTAGCGGTTGATAAACCGTACGGGATCGATTCGCACACGAACGAAGCGAAAAAGGGGAATGAAGACTTCATTCTTCCGGGGTTGATCGAACTCTTCGAGGCCCAGTTGGGTCAGAAGCTCCACATCATTCATCGGCTCGATCAAACGACGACGGGCGTGATCGTGTTCGGAAAGTCGCTCGAGTCCGCTAAAAAATATCAGCAATACTTCCGCGCCCGTGAGACTCAGAAAACGTATGTGTTCGTAACGGCTGCAAAATCGAAATTCGATCAGGCATCGACAGACCAAACGATCCTGCACAAAGCCTCTGAGCTTCAAGCGAGCACCGACTTCAAGAAGATTGGGACTTCCGATAAATTCGAGAAGTGGGAGGCGGCTCCGCACACAGGTCGAAACCACCAAATCCGCATCCACGGGGCTCACGTCGGACTGCCACTTCTAGGAGACACAAAATACGGAGGGGCCGAGTTTCCATTTCTTTGCCTTCATAACCGAAGGATCGAATTTCCAAACGGTGTAGTGGTTGAAAGCCGTGAGCCCGCGTATTTCGAAGATCTCAACCTTCTCGAAGAAAAAGTGCTCGTGAGGGCTCTCCTTCAGATCGATCGGCGAGATCGTCTTTTCAAAAAAGCAGACACGTCCCAGAGCTACAGGCTTTTGCACGAAAACAGAGGTACTGCCCTTGATCGTCTCGGTCCTGTCTTGAGTCTCAGTTGGTATCAAGAGACTTGGTCGCCGTCAGACCTTTCGACTTACAAACAGATTTCGGGCCAACAAAAGAGCGACTTGCTCGTTCGTCTGATGAGTCCAAAGCTGAAACAAAAATCGGGCGCACCGGGCGAGATCTTAATTCCAAACGGAGTCGGCCAACTGCCGCTCGTGTGGATCGCGCAAGAGGGAGATCTCAAATACGAATTGCGTACCGACACGGGCCAGTCGCTCGGGCTCTTTACGGATCAGCGTCTTCATCGAAACTGGGTGCGTGAGAACGCCGCCGGCAAACGCGTTCTAAATCTGTTTTCGTATACAGGCGCCTATAGCGTTGCAGCGGCAAAAGGCGGAGCTAGCCAAGTCACGTCCGTCGATACGAGTAAAGCCGCGCTCAATTGGGTGCGGCGCAATCTGAAGCTCAACGCGCTTCCGATTGGAGACCACCAGATCCTAAACCGCGACAGCCTTCAGTTTCTCGAGCAGTGTGTCTCGAAGAAACTTGAGTTCGACCTAATCGTTTGCGATGCGCCCTCATTCTCGCGCGGTGAGAAGGGGATCTTTAAGCTCGAACTTGAAATCGATAAGCTTCTCGCACTTCTTCTGAAAGTGCTTGCACCGAAGGGCCACCTTCTTTTCGCGACTCATCACGAAGCTCTTTTTGTCGACGACCTTCGCCGCAAATTCGAGAAAGCCGCGCCCAATTGCGAGCTTTCTTCCATCCAGAGCGCCTTAGACTTCGAGCTGCCCGGCGAACGGGTCGCGATGAAGTCGTTCTTGCTTCAAAAGTTTTGATCTAAGCTTTCAATCTCGAAGAGCGCGCCGCCTGACTCTGACTGTCTAAACAGTGGTGAGCGCGTTTTGTCAGGCGGGATGGAAAATCTTCCCGGTGGCAACCAGGGGCACCGGATTAAAAAAACTCCTCTGCGGTTTTAAGCGAGCGCGAAACTAGCGCGGTCTCAGCTTGGTGTCGCGATTGTATAAAGATTCGACAGAGGAGATCTCGGCCAATGAACAAGAATTGGAAGACAACATTTGTAGTTACTGCGGTCCTTCTGGCGGCAGTTCAGGCGCGCGCAGAGACTGCGAATGCGACGGATCAGACGGCACAGTTGCAGTCTGCTAACTTATTTATCGAGGATGGTGACGTCCGGGGCTATCAAGAGAGCCTCCGTGTCGATACGGGCTTCCGTATCAACGGCGATAATTTGAAGTCTGAATTCTTAATCATGGACAACGTGATCAAGACCTTCAAAGCGCAGGCAGGTTTGAAAGCGAAAATGCCTCGCACATTGCCAAAAGCGTTCGATCCCATCGTGCTCGACATAGCCGACTACATCAATAAGATCGGTAAGGCTGGCGGCAACGATAACGAAAAGAAGAACGGCATGTCGAATCTCGTTCTCGCTGAGAAGATCACGCGTCTTGGCTTTTGCTTCGGCACCGATCCTTACGGAATCGCGGCCCAGATCAAAAAAGAGTCAACGTTTGAGCGCCAGCGCGTAAGCGGAACGGGTGCGGTCGGCTTTACTCAGATGACGGGAATTGCGATCGACGAAGTCAACGACCAGCTCGGCAATCGCGGCGTGAATGGCACGATCGTTGAGAACATTCCCTATCTCCGTGAGGCGGCGAACTGCTACTTGGGTACCGGCATGCGATTTGTCCCGATGTTTGAAAGCGGCGTGATCCCGAAAGGGAAAACGGTCAACGGTGTCGCGGCTCTTTTGAAGCGATCAAAATCGTACCTGCGTTCACATGTCGACTCGGATCTGATCTACGGTCAAATCACGCTTAAGGTTCACTTGGCGCGCGCAAAGAAAAAAGGCCTGGCGGGTCGCCAAGCCTATATCGATGCTTTCAAAGCTTATAATGGTGAACCTCGCGGTCGCGCCGGCAAGTACGCGACTGAGGTCATGACCTCGATGAAAACAATCTAAAGAACGGTCTGAACGAAGACCGTTCCGAGGGCCGACTTAGAGAGTCGGGCCTTCTGAATTCTCGATTCGCGATTGGGCACGAGCCATGCGGCGGACGCCTGAAGCAGACGGTTTCTTCAGTTGCGCATTCGCTGGACGACGACGCGGCAACGTGAACGAGAACGTTGAACCGCCGGCCAGATTGTTCTGAGCAGTCACACTCCCCCCGTGAGCCTCAATGATCGTTTTCACGATTGCGAGGCCAATTCCAGCGCCTTGGTCCGATGTCTTCCGCGCTTGCCAGAAATTATCGAAAATTGAACCGAGTTGCGATTCTGGAATACCAGGGCCGTTGTCGAGAACAGAGATCGTGACGAATTGCGTGTCGCTCTTTGCCTTGATCTGAACACGACTGTGCTTAGGGCTGAACTTGATGGCGTTACCCACGAGGTTCGCAAGAACGCGCATGACCCGCTCACGGTCGACGTAAGCGAGAACCGATTGGTTCACGGCATCAACCTGCAATGTGATATCGCGACGCTTTGCCAGAGGCTGTAGAGTCGTTTGAGCATCGTCGAGAATATCTGCTACGCCTAGCTGGTCCAAACGAAGCGTCAGGCCGTTCATATCGGCATTTTTCTGATCATAAATATCGTCGATCAAAGACTGCATCTCAGTAATGGTGCTCTTGATGAGATCGGCTTCCGCAGAAACTTGCGATGCGTCTTGCGCAGTTTTCAAGTTATCGGCAATTTCGCCAAGTGCTGCGAGAGGCTCTTTCAAATCTTGCGTAAAGGCTGAGACAGCTTCGTCGCGCGCAAGCGTTGCCGCCTTCGCTTCATCAACCAAGCGACCTTGCTGGCGCTTCAAGACGACGCGGACACGAAGCATGCGCAGAACGAGGAGGGCAAAGCACGCCGTCAAGCCTGCGATAGCCGCAGTGAGAAGCGACATGCCTTGAGGAATCTGCGCTTGAGCGTCGAGGCCCGCTTGTTTTGCCTTCGCTTTTGCACTCGCGAGCGAATCGTTGTGCACTTTCACGAGTTGGTCGAAC
>CAJYOV010000301.1 GCA_913776405.1 Pseudobdellovibrionaceae bacterium | reverse complement strand
CCTGGCTTCGTCGTCAACCGCATCTTGATGCCGATGATCAACGAAGCATTCTTCGCCCTTTACGAAGGCTTGGCGGACGCAAAGTCGATCGATGAAGCGATGAAGCTCGGTACAAACCAACCGATGGGTCCGCTTCAGCTTGCAGACTTCGTCGGTCTCGATACGTGTTTAGCAATCACACAAGTTCTTTACGACGGCCTTGGCGACCCGAAATACCGCCCAAGCCCGCTCTTGATTAAGTACGTTGAAGCCGGATGGTACGGGCGCAAATCAGGCCGCGGCGTTTACCAATACTAAAAGTCGCTAGAGAGATTTTGATCGGAGCGTAAAATGAATTTCGAAGCTATTCAGATGAAACAAGAGGGCGAAGTTTTGGTCGTTACGATCAGCCGCCCAGAAGCGATGAACGCATTAAATCAAACGGTTCTGCGTTCGCTCGCGGCTGTTCTCGATTGGGTCGAAGGCTCCGTAGCGGAAGCGGGCATCCGCGCGATGATCCTCACAGGTGCTGGCGAAAAAGCTTTCGTAGCTGGTGCTGACATCAAGCAATTCGAAACGATGACGCCAAGCGAAGCGCTCGAGCTCGCTCGTCAGGGCCAAAGCCTCTTCACGCGTTTGGAAACTTTGAAGATCCCGGTCATCGCGGCCGTCAATGGCTTCGCGCTAGGTGGCGGCCTTGAATTGGCGCTGGCGTGTGATTTCATCTTCGCTTCCGACAACGCGAAGTTCGGTTTACCGGAATCGACTTTAGGTTTGATGCCAGGCTTCGGTGGAACCGTACGATTGCCTCGCCGAATTGGTGCAGGCCTTGCGCGTGAGTTAACATTCACAGGCGGTATGGTCGGCGCGCAAGACGCGCTTGCCATGGGCCTTGTGAACAAAGTCGTGCCACAAGCCGACTTGCTGAACGAGGCAACGAAAGTTGCAAAGGTGATCGCGAGCCGCGCACCGATCGCGGTTGCGAAAATTAAAGCTTCGATTCACCAAGGTGCTTCGTTGAGCGAAGACAAAGCGAACGAACTCGAAGCGAAGCTCTTCGGTGAGCTGTTCGCGACAGAAGATAAAAAAATTGGCGTAGCGGCTTTCATCGGCAAAACGAAGCCGGCGTTCACGGGCAAATAAAGCACCAGCGACGGCTGCTGCGGACCGAATGCCAGCGAGAGCCAACTGAAGTTTAATGAGAGTTACCGAAAGCTACCGAGGATCACTGAGACTCCTCGCAAGTGACCTTATGAGAAGAGCAGACTGAATGCATACAGTTAAAAATCCAAATGAAACAGAAAAGTCTATGAACAAGACGGGCCCGAAAAATGCGGTTCGTATCGTGACGGCGGCGTCGCTCTTCGACGGCCACGACGCGAGTATCAATCTCATGCGCCGTCTGCTTCAGGACATGGGCGCCGAAGTCATTCACTTGGGTCACAACCGTTCGGTTCTGGATGTCGTAACCGCAGTTCTTCAAGAAGGTGCCCAAGGCGTCGCGATCAGCTCGTATCAGGGCGGTCACATGGAGTACTTCAAGTACATGAAGGATCTCCTCGACGAAGCTGGTGCCAACTACGTGAAAATCTGGGGCGGTGGCGGCGGCGTTATCGTTCACGATGAAAAGAAGGAGCTTGAAGCCTACGGCATCGCGCAGGTCTTCCATCCTGAAGACGGTCGTCGTTTAGGTCTCGAAGGGATGATCAAAATGATCATCGACGGGTGCGACTTCGACCTCACGCAAACAGCAAAAAAGAACGATAAATTCTCAAATCAGCTCACGCTTCGCAAAGAACTTCCGCACCGAGCCCTCGCTGTCGCCCTCGGCGCGATCGAAAAGAACGAAGCTCTTTCAGGCGAAATCGAAGCGGGCTTAAAAGCTTTCAAGCGTTCAAATACGAAGGCGGCTCCCCTAGTTCTTGGTTTGACGGGCACTGGCGGCGCTGGAAAATCGTCACTCGTTGACGAGCTTCTTCAACGGTTCTTAAACGCCTACCCCGGCATTCGAATTGGCGTCGTCTGTGTTGACCCATCAAAACGAAAAACAGGCGGGGCCCTTTTAGGTGACCGCATTCGTATGAACTCGCTTTCGCGTGAAGGCGTCTTCATGCGTTCGGTCGCAAGTCGTGGTTCAGGCTCTGAGATTGCTGAGAGCTTGCCTAAGATGCTCGATTACATGAAGAGCCTCGATTTCGATCTTCTGATCGCAGAGACGTCGGGAATCGGCCAAGCTCAAAACGCGATTACCGAAATCTCAGATCTCTCGCTCTACGTCATGACATCCGAATTCGGCGCGCAGTCTCAACTCGAAAAGATCGACATGATCGACTACGCCGATCTGATTGCCATCAACAAAGCTGACCGCCGGGGCGCTCTCGATGCTCTTCGTGACGTTCGAAAGCAGTATCGTCGCTCGCGCAAGCAGTTCACGATGGGCGATGACGAACTGTTGCCGGTGTTCTTAACGCAGGCAGCGCAGTTCAACGATGACGGCGTCAACAAGCTCTTCTTCAGACTGAGTGAAACGCTGGCAGAGAAGCAGTCGACACGCTCAGAATTCTGGTCATTGAAACCGGACTATCGCGCGGCGATCAAAGGTGTGACCCGCAAAACAATCGTGCCACCAGAACGCCAGAACTATCTCGCGGAAATCACGGCGACTGTTCGCTCTTACAAAAAAGAAACGGCAAAACAAGCCAAAGCGGCAAGTCAGCTTGGCTCGATCGAGAACCTGAAAGCCGATCCGACAACGGCGGCTCTCATCACGAACGCCGAGTCCACGATCGCGCGACTGAAAAACGAAATCGGTGAAGAAAGTTTCCGCGCGCTCATGGGTTGGCAAAAGCTGATCGAGGCCTACGCCGGCGACGAATTTGTCTATTCCGTCCGCGGCAAAGAAATTCGACAGCCTCTCACGCGCCAATCGCTCTCAGGTACAAAGATCCGCCGAGTGGTGACACCGAAACTGTCAGACTGGGGCGATCGATTAAAATTTCTTCGACTTGAAAACGTACCGGGCGAATTCCCGTACACGGCAGGCGTGTTTCCGCTAAAACGTGACGGTGAAGATCCTGCGCGCATGTTCGCAGGCGAGGGCGGACCTTCACGTACGAATCGGCGCTTCCATTACGTTTCAAAGGGTCAGCCCGCGAAGCGCCTTTCAACGGCGTTCGATTCCGTTACGCTTTACGGGCAAGACCCGGATCAACGCCCTGATATCTTCGGTAAAGTCGGCGAGTCGGGTGTTTCAATCTGTACGCTTCAAGACATGAAAGACTTGTACGCGGGTTTCGATCTCTGCGCGCCGAACACATCGGTGTCGATGACGATCAATGGGCCTGCACCGATCATTCTCGCCTTCTTCATGAACACGGCGATCGACCAAGAATTCGAAAAGAAAGAAGCTTCCCTCGGTCGCAAGCTAACCAAAGAAGAATGGGCGCAAGTCCAAACGCAAACTCGTCAGACGGTTCGCGGTACGGTTCAGGCCGATATTCTCAAAGAAGATCAAGGTCAGAACACGTGTATCTTCTCGATCGATTTCGCTCTCAAAATGATGGGCGACATTCAAGAATACTTCGTGAAAAAC
>CAJYOV010000300.1 GCA_913776405.1 Pseudobdellovibrionaceae bacterium | reverse complement strand
ACCACCTTTTTAAATGTTTTTTAGCCGTGACACGTTTTTCAATGTCTGTCGGCAAATTACATAAATTGTACTTACTCCATCTACTTTTGATAGTCATAATTTGAGTTCATCGCGGCGCTGACCCATGAGATCGAGCAGTTTCATCGCGCGGCTGCGAACGCTTGTGTCTTCGAGCAAATCTTGTTTTTGCTCAACCGACATCTCGATGTTTGCAGCGACGATGTTGACCATGAAATCGAGATCGGTGATGCCGTCAACGAGGGTCACCATCTGATCTTGGCCAGCCGGGAAAAACTCTAAGATTTGCTTTGCGACACCTTTCACGCTGTCGAGAAGAGTTTTTTCCGTCGCGGCGTCGACGTCACGCGGCCCATTCACTGGTTCAGCGATGGCGCGAAGGGCACCGCCGCTCTCGAAGACCTGACGAACGCGAACGCGTTCGAGGCCACGAACGACAAGTTGGAAGCCGTCTTTTTCATTGCCGCGCACGCGTTCGATCTGAACGAGCACGCCCGTTGAGTGAAGCTCATCTGGGGAGATGTGCTCCTTCTGTTCTTGTGGGATTTGGAGAACAGCGATCAGCTGCTGAGCGCTTTTATCGCTGTCACTTTTTTCGTTCCGAAGGGCGCGGATCGCCGCAATTGACTGCGCACGGCCGACGCGGATCGGGACAGTTGTCCCCGGAAACAAAACTAAGTTTCGGAGAGCGAGAACGGGAAGTGGCTTGGTCGAAAATGAATTCGTGTTTGTGCTTTCCATGTTCAGAAGATGTGTCTGGCCCAAAGCCTGTCAAGTTTGCCTCACAGATCGACTGTCCTCGGCCGTTTTCGAGCGCGTTTGACGCATGTTCAAAACGCTTTGCGCGAAAAAAAATCTGAGAGCGAATGAATAAGAGATGAAGCGAGACGTCGAGTCCAGGGCCTCTTACGCTCAGGCTCCCTCTGGCCGATAATGAAGTATGCGACTTCTCAGTCTATTTTCACGAAAAGATGGTTCGACTGTGATTGCGGCGGTGAGCGCTTCAATCGTCTTCATGCTGGTGTCAGCGAACGCGAATGCGCGCGGCGTTGGTGTAACACATCCGCAAACGAAGTTAGACACGCAAGTTTCGAAAGCGACACCGAAGATTGCGACGACGAAGAAGCCGGTAAAATCCGCTTCGCAGCCCGGTTTAAAATCAACAGACACGATTCGCTCCTACGATGAACTGATGCGCCTTTCTGAAAAAGAGCGCGCCATGTACGTCGTTGGTGTCGAGGGCCTTTTGAATGCGCTTGCTGAGTCCGACAGAGAGTTACAAACCGAATACCAAACGGCCGACCGGCGCTGGGAGATTCTCGAAACGATTTTCGGTGCTTCCGCTTTTGCGGCGGACAACAGCGACCGTCGCTGCATTTACGCAGGCTCGGTTTCGGAGATGGATATCAACGGTCGTTATTGCATGCGACCACTTAACCAAGGCTGCCCGGGGAAAATTACGTGCAACCCGCTGATCTACGGCGCCAAGCAATGTGTTCCTGGTGGTTCGCAAGCGAAGTATGCTTCGCGAAACTGCGCTGAGAAAGCAAAGTCGATCCCGTTGTCTAAGATTGTAAAAGCAATTGAAGGCAAACGAGACGAGTGGGAAGCCTTCCGTAAGGAGCTTGCAGGCTATTGCGAATCGCCTCGGCCATCGCAAAAAGGCTTGTGCCTAACTGTTCGTGCGCGCGTGAAACGGATCGAAGCTACTCTCCCTTCGCAAGCGGCTAAGGGGCCGAAAACCGAAGAGCTAGCGCCGCCTCAGGCAGTTCCAGAGGCGCAGCCAGCTCCTGAAGCTCCGGCGCCGGCAGGCACGGCCGCTTCACCGCAATCAACCGAAACGTCGCCAGGTGTGAGCATCGCACCTGCCGCCGACGATGCGCCGCTCGCGGTTAGACCTCGTCGCGGTAAGGGTACGATCGCGCTTGCGCCAAGCGAAGGCGCAACGGTTGCGGCGGTTACGGGTGCTGGCCAAGTCTGTTCGCCAAGCTTCCTACTCGGTGATCTTAAAAATGAAAACGATGCGTACACCTACGGGCTGAACCTGATGTCGATCGGTGAAGCACAAGATCTCATGTGTACCAACGGCGGCATCAACTCAAAGTGGGTCGACGAAGTCCGGAAGATGCTTCGTTATAAGTTGAGCCAAGTAAATACGGTGCCAGCTCGCTATCGCAACAACGAGCGAGCCGAAATCGAAAAGACATCCTCGAACTTCGAAGCATGTTTGAAGCAAGCGCAAGAGAGCCGTCAAGGTAAGACCTTCTCCGACCCCTATCCGAACGGAGGATCGATCTCAATCGGCGGCTACGCGCCCGGTGTGCCTTCCTACAAGCAGGATCCAAAAAGCATCAGCGCAAACTTCACCGATAATTCCGGTGTGAATCTTGGAATGGTGGACGTCGGTCACATGGGTGCGTGGATCGAACAAAAGCAAATTTCGATCTGCAAAGTGAAGATCGTCGTGCGCGATGTTTCAAACCCAGAAGAGCGAAATGTCGGCCGACCTGCCACCTTCCCTGGTGCGCGCTCAGGCTCGAGTAATTAGGGGTTGCGGCTGTAGACCTCGCTTAACTTCGATCTGGCACTTCGGCGTTCACGAGCCGAAGTCGCCACCCTCTACCAGACAGCTGGACCTGTGCTATTTTAAGAGATCGGCGTTTTCCGTTGGGAGGTGTCGGCTTTGAGCACGATTA
>CAJYOV010000299.1 GCA_913776405.1 Pseudobdellovibrionaceae bacterium | reverse complement strand
TGAAGATGCACACCGCGCGAACGGCCGGTGTTGCCCATCTTCGCGATGGCTTGGCCCTTCTCAACGATCTGACCTTCTTTCACGTCGAACGCTGACAGGTGAGCGTAAAGGGTCGCCCACTCGTCATTGTGTTCGATCACAATCAGATTGCCGTAACCCTTAAAGCCTTTACCCGTATAGATGACGACGCCACGCTCAGCCGCGAGGATTTCGGTGCCTTTTTTGTTCGCGAGATCAACGCCCCAGTGCGAACGTTTACCGCCGACTAAAAAGCCGCGACTCATGCGAGCCGAATCAAGCGGCCAATCGAACGAAAACGCTTCACCCGGGCGGTTATAGCGGCGTTCGCCGGCCCAAGTGACCTTCGGACCGGGGCCTGCGATTTGTTCCGGTTCTGTGGTGCCTTCCGTATCGTTCCCAACACGTAGAGACCCCGGGCCGCGGAAAGTCGTGCAGCCCGTAGCGAGAATCAGAGAAAAAAGAAGAGTCAGTTTTTTGAGATCGATCAATGCCACGCGCATTCACCTCACTCAATAAATCGGGAACGACTGGCAGAGTTCACGAACCGAGGCGTGAATTTCACCGAGTTTCGATTCATCCGTTGGCGACTTCAGAACTTGAGCAATCCAGCCCGCGATGAGTTTCATCTCGGATTCTTTCATGCCGCGAGTTGTGAGAGCCGGCGTGCCGAGACGAACACCTGACGTTACAAACGGTGACCGTTTCTCATTTGGAACTGTATTCTTATTGACGGTGATACCGGCTTTATCGAGCGCAATTTCAGCATCTTTACCCGTAAGGTCGCGGTCTGAGAGATCGAGCAAGATGAGATGGTTGTCCGTGCCTCCAGTGACAAGTTGGAAGCCTGCTGCGAGCAAACCTTCAGCGAGAGCTTTGGCGTTTGCAACAACCTGACGCGAATAAGTTTTGAATTCGGGTTGAAGCGCTTCTTTGAATGCAACCGCTTTACCAGCGATCACGTGTTCAAGCGGACCACCTTGAATGCCCGGGAAGATTTTCGAGTTCAGTTTCTTGCCGTTTTCTTCTGAGCAAAGAATCAAACCGCCACGAGGGCCGCGCAAAGTTTTGTGCGTCGTCGTTGTAACATAATCCGCAATTCCGATCGGTGACGCGTGAATGCCTGCGGCAACAAGCCCAGCAAAGTGCGCCATATCGACCAGTAACTGAGCTCCAACTTCGTTTGCGATTTCGCGGAATTTAGCGAAATCGAGTTCGCGAGGGTAAGCGGAATAGCCTGCGATGATGAGAGCCGGGTTTACTTCTTTCGCTTTCGCGCGAACCGTATCGAAGTTGATGCGATTCGTTTTCGGATCAAGTCCGTAGGCTGTCGCTTTAAAAAGTGTGCCCGAGAAGTTTACCGGAGAACCGTGTGTCAGGTGACCGCCGTGAGAAAGATCCATACCGAGAACGGTGTCGCCGGGCTTCATTGCCGCGAGGTACACAGCCATGTTCGCTTGTGAGCCTGAGTGCGGCTGAACGTTTGCGTGTTGCGCGCCGAAGAGTTGTTTTGCACGATCAATCGCGAGC
Organism: Pseudobdellovibrionaceae bacterium; assembly: GCA_913776405.1. GTDB lineage: Bacteria > Bdellovibrionota > Bdellovibrionia > Bdellovibrionales > JAMPXM01 > CAJYOV01. The sequence goes on along the minus strand of CAJYOV010000299.1, from coordinate 1,193 downwards.
TGCTCGATCCGGTCAACGAACTCGCATCCGCCGTAATAACGTTTGCCTGGGTAACCCTCTGCGTACTTATTCGTAAGAATCGAACCTTGCGCTTCCATCACGGCTTGTGACGTGTAGTTCTCAGAGGCGATCATTTCGAGACCAAACTTTTGGCGGTCGGTTTCTTTCATCAACCAGCTTGTGAGTTCCGGATCGACCTCTTTGAGATGTGTGATTGAAGTCGTCGAAGCGTTCACGCCTGAGGTTTTTGTCGCTGTAGAAGTTGCGGTCATCGAAGTCTCCGAAGATTGACGTGAGGCTTCCGCCTCGGAGTTGATAAGTAACATTAACAGCCCTCCGCGCCGCCGAAGAGCTTCGTCACGCGATCAGCATGACGGCCACCTTCGAAAGGCGTGTCTAAAAAGAGGGTTAGCAGGTTTTTAGCAAGTTCTGGTTCAATGAAGCGGGCGCCGAAGCAAACGACATTAGCATCGTTGTGACCGCGCGAGAGTTGAGTGATTTCGGCATTCCAGACCAAGGCTGCGCGGACGTGCGAAAACCGATTCGCCGCGATGGCCATACCCTGCCCTGAACCACAAATGAGTACGCCCATCTCGTGGTCGGATTTAAGCTCGCGAGCCAGTTTACCGGCAAAATCTGGGTAATCGACACGGTCAGCAGTCGCAGGGCCAAGATCGACCCAAGGAAGTTCTGGAAGGAGAGCCATGAGGCTTTGCTTCAGCTGAAAGCCTGCATGGTCGGCCGCGATCAAGAGCCGTTTCGGTTTCGCATGCGACACTGTCGCTGATGTTTGGCCGGCCACTGGAGGATCCTTCCTCTTAGGTTTTCTGAGAGACGAATACCCAAAATTCTACGAGTAGCTAGACCAGACCGCAAGGGTTGGCTCGCCGCGAGGGTAAAATGCCTCTTCACCCTTAGAACGCACCTATTCCGCTAATTCTTTTCTCACGGACCCCTCCGTTGATTTGGGGCCGTCATTAAAACCCTTTTATTGGGTGGCGTGTAGTAGAATTGAGCACCGCTATCTCCGCAAAAAGGATTTTCATGCAAAATCGACTTTACGTAAGAAACCTCTCTGCAACGATGGAACTCGGCCAAATTGAGTCCCTTTTCGATGCCGTAGGCGAAGTAGAGAGGTCAGAACTCGGTGCGAAAGACGCACGTGGTATTAACACGGCCTACGTCACGATGCG
>CAJYOV010000298.1 GCA_913776405.1 Pseudobdellovibrionaceae bacterium | reverse complement strand
TAGCTCAAAAGTAAAAAGGCCTCTCGGTAAAACCGGAGGCCTTTTCTTCTTTCGATTGAAACGAAGCAGAGCTTACTTCAAAACGGGGTTTCTCGTACGGCCAAGATCGTAAGATCTTGGATCATGTCAGTTTCAAAATTCCTGCAGGCAAAACGGTAGCGATCGTAGGCCCGAGCGGTTCAGGTAAATCGACCATCGCGCGTCTGTTGTTCCGATTCTACGATGTCTCAAACGGCGAGATCTTGATCGGCAATCAAAATATTCAAGACGTGCAGCAAGCCTCGCTTCGTCGAGCTCTGGGCATCGTTCCTCAGGACACCGTTTTATTTAACGATACCATCGGCTACAACATCCATTACGGCAGGCCATCTGCTACGGAATCAGAAGTGCATCAAGCCGCACGTCTTTCACAAATCGCGAGCTTCGTCGGTAGCCTTCCGAAAGGGTACGATACTCCTGTCGGTGAGCGCGGCCTCAAACTTTCCGGCGGCGAAAAACAGCGTGTCGCCATCGCGCGTACAATTTTAAAGAACCCGGCGATCCTCATCTTCGACGAAGCGACATCGGCGTTGGATTCACACACCGAAAAAGAAATCCAAGCGTCTCTCCGCGAGGTTTCACGCGATCGCACGACACTCATCATCGCCCATCGTTTATCAACGATCATCGATGCCGACGAAATCATCGTTCTTCGTTCGGGCCACATCGTCGAACGCGGCCGCCACTCCGAACTCCTCGCCGCAAACGGCGAATACGCCACCATGTGGCGCAAACAACAAGAAGCCCGCGAACTCGAAGCCAAACTCGTCGAAGCACAGGAAGAGGCGTAATGAATTTTCATGCGCGTGAAACAAATCTGAGTTTTTTGAGTCTTTGCGTTGTGGTCGCATGCGCTGCCTCGATTATCCTATGCGCACCTGTTTCTGCCGCAGCACCGAAACGTCTAGATTTCTGTTACGTCCCTTGGTTCGGCTCGACCGCAGCTGTTGTTGAGCCAGGTCCAGACCGAGAGATTGCCGAAGCGTTTTTAAAGAGCATTGCGCGTTCAGGAAGTCCGAGGTTGGTTCGATGGCCTGAGCTCTTCAGCAAGGGCTCTTCTGGAGAGCCACAGCTCTTCGGCGCGCAATTGTGCTCATTTTTTGCGGTGGCGCTCACCTTCACAGAGGAGCGCGAAAAGATGTTTAAAATGATCGCGATCTACCCTGGTCGAACGATGGTTGTAGTACCCAAGAAAAATGAAATTTCATTCAAAGATATTCGTTCATTAGCGGCAAAGCGGACTGCAGTAGTAAAACAGACGACGTACGCTTCATGGCTTGCGAAAGCGAATGAGACCGAACTTAAAAAGAACCCCATCAGGATCAAAGACCTCAAGGACGGAGGCGCTGTAGAGCTCCTGAATAGAGGGGAAATTGATTTCGTCCTCATGGACACAATCCAGGCGTTTTACTTACTTCTGAAGAAGCCAGGTCAATACGCATTGGCTTTTCCAGCCGGAGAGAATGAAAGAATCGGCTGGGCTTTTCCAAAGGGTGACAAGCTTCTCGCTGTTCAATTCGAAAATTATTTGAAATCTGAGCGACTGGATCCAAAATCAGACGTTAACAAAATATTTGAGAAATACTTTGGTCTGAACGTGCAGGAGTTCGAGAACGTCGTCTTCACTTCCTTTGGGTATTCGAAGTGACATCGAAACATGCGTTGGACATTGCGATCGCGTCCGCAGCGTCTTTATTCGTAGTTTTGCTTTTGGCTGTTTTCATCGGCCTCAAACAGAGGGAAGCATCAGTAGATCTGGAGGCGTCACTTAGTCGTCTCGACCAGCTTGCGCAGGGTCAAAAGCCCGAAATCTCGAGGGCTCTGAGCTCGAAAAATATGACGGCCTTGGATCTCAAGCTTCAACTCTTAAAGGCGAACAATCGAGAGATCGGATTGCAAACAGCCATCTTGATAGGCAATAACGTGGTGCTCGATTCAGGCGTCGATCCAAGATGTTTAAGCATTTCGCGATCGAGCTCGATGGGTCATCTCGATGATCTAATATTCCAACGTCGAACAATTTCTTACGGACCAAATTTGAGTGCGGATGCAGTGTTTCAGTCGTCGATCGGCAAACGAGGTGAAGGAATTATCAATCGCGTTTTTATTGCTTTCCTTGGCGCCATCGCAGCTGCTTTTTTGTCACTGTTTGTTGTGGCTCGCCTAAGCATTATCCGGTGGGTTGTTAATCCGCTTCGAGAAATTCAGACTGCGCTTATCAACCGGGATCTAACGGCGCCAAATGGTAAGGCCGTTCTCTTGCAAATTTCAGAGTCGCAAACGTTGAATGAGATTCAGTCGGTTCGGACGGGGCTTCAGTACTTCGTTTCTGAACTCGCAAAGGCGACTGAGGAGAGAGCGATCGTAGAACGAGAGTTGCAGATCAGCCGAACTCGCTACGAGATGGCGTTGCAGGTAGCCCACGATATTCGAACGCCTGTAACCGCGTTGAAAATGGTCGCCGCTCTTGACGTGGGCCTCAACGATGACAGTAAAGATCTGATTGCGAAAGCGGCTCAGCGGATCAATTTAGTGGCAGACAACCTTTTGTCGGAATTCAGAAGAGAGCAATCTAAGAAGCGTTTTTCGCTGAATAACGCACTAAAAGACATCATCGCGGAATGCGCAGCAGTTAACCCTAGCATCGACTTGCTAATGAAAGGGCTCGGCGGTCAAAAGGACTTTTGGTTGTTTGGCGACGAGCAGGCAATGAAGCGCGTATTCTCAAATCTTATCAATAACGCGGTAGACGCTGGTGCAACGCGAATCGAGATTTCTTTGGGAAGAAGCTCAATCGACAAGACAGAAATTGAAATTGTCGACAACGGTGCAGGTGTTAGTGAATCAGTTCTCGTTCAGCTTGGAAAATCGCGTATTTCAGACGGAAAGCTGAACGGAAATGGGCTCGGAACTTACAGCGCAAACCAGGTCGTTCGCGATCACGGTGGAGATTTAGAGTTCAGCTCCCAGGTCGGCGAAGGGACTGCAGTTAAAATCAGGCTGCCGTAGCGCACTCGAAGAAGCTGCACGTATTCCATGCGCATGAAGTTATGCCTTTAAAACCTCAAGTACTGAGTCTTCGTCGTTCATCACGAATAAGTGGATGTGTGGGACGCCGGCGGCGTGGAGAGCGTGGATTTGGGTGGTTGCCCAGCGTTGGCCGATCTCGAGGGCGTGGGTAGGCGTGGCGGCGAGTTCGGTTGCGAGGGTGTCGGGGATCGTGATGTTGAAAGCGTCGGCGTACCGAGCGGCTTGGGAGGCCGAGCGAAGGACTTTGAGGCCGGGGATGATGGGAACGGATATGCCGGCTGCGCGGCAAGCGTCTACGAAAGTGAAGTAATGGCGGTTGTCGAAGAACATTTGGGTGATGATGTAGTCGGCGCCCGCTTCGATTTTAGATTTGAGATGAGCGATGTCCGTCGTGAAGTCGGCGGCGTCCGCGTGTTTTTCGGGATAGCCTGCGACGCCGATACAGAACGTTTCGCGAGACTCTCTGACCACGCCTTGATTTTTCTCACGACTCCGAATCGTTTCCGACGCGCGAAATTGTTCGGGCAAGCGCGTTTGTTCGGACAAGCGAGTTCGTTCGAACAATCGAATATGTTGAACGAGATCGCGAGCGAAGCCGCCTTCGTTGGGCGAAATCGGTGATCCGGTCGAGTCGCCTCTGAGAGCAAAGACAGTCTCTACGCCAAGATCGCGCAATCGGAGGAGCGCTTGCTCAGTCTCTGCCTCTGAAAAACCAGATCGCAACAGATGCGGGACAGCATCGATCTTGAAACGCTGTTGAATGAGCTCGCAGACTTCGAACATGGATGGCCGTTCATGGCGCGCCTGATTCGGCGAAGAGCCTTCGGCCCTCTCACGGAGAGTTTCCGGCTGCGTGCTGTGCGAAGTTACGTTGATCCAAAGGGGATCCACGCTTGCCAGCTTTTCAAGAAGGGGCTCGCAGTCCTGAAGCGAGAGGCCCCGCACCGGCGGCACGATCTCGAAGCTGTAAGTCGGTGAAGCTTGTTGCTTGAGATGTTCGATGACTTTCACGCGTAATGCCCGATTTTGTTTCATGCGCATGAACTCGCGCAAGTGCTTGTAAAAGGGTTGTCCAACCTGGGCCAACTCGCAAGCAAGAACGGTCAGCACCAGGGTTTTCGGCAAAACTTTGAAACTAAAGTGAAAGTCAGGGCGACTTCGTTCGAAACGAGGCAAACTTAACAAATTCTAAGGCCATCGGCTCTCATGAGTGAACGCTAACGGCCGAAACGAAGAAGTGTCACTTTCGGTTTTTCTAGAGAGTTCATGGGGTCAAACGGCGTGCCAGCGCATCAAAATGGAACAGCTCCAAACGACGTCGAGGCTTTGCCAGAGACGTCGATTCCGACTCGTGAGTCCGAGAGCGCTAGCTCCGAACTGGCGTCGTCCCAGCTGCATTACGTTTTGATTCCCGAAGCGGCGCTCGACGCGACAAAGCCACTGTCGTTTGATCTCTTCGTTCGCATCGGTGAGAAATACATCAAAGTTTTCAAAAAG
>CAJYOV010000297.1 GCA_913776405.1 Pseudobdellovibrionaceae bacterium | reverse complement strand
GCCATGTGACCCTCACGATTTCGGACCGAGATCGAACACGCGATAGTCATGCGATTCTCTTTGAGGTGAAGGATACGGGTGTCGGAATTCCGAGAGAATCGCTGACCAAAATTTTTGATTCATTCACGCAAGCGGACTCTACGACGACACGCCATTTCGGAGGTACCGGCCTAGGCCTCTCGATCAGTCAAAAACTTGTGACCCTCATGGGTGGCGAGATTGGCGTGCGTAGCGAGCTAGGAGTTGGATCGACATTCTGGTTCAAAATCACGCTGCCAACAGCGGAGAAACCGAAAGAAGATTCTCGATCGAACGCAGCTGTCTCGCTCCAAGAAGGCAAAGGCGCGCTTCAATCGGCGCGCGTACTCATTGCCGAAGACAATCCGATCAATCAGAAGATCGTCGTCGCGAAGCTCTCGAAGATGGGCTACAAAGCGCACGTGGTCGCAAGCGGAAGTGAAGCGATCGAAGCTCTCATCAGTATGCCATTCGATCTCGTCTTGATGGATTGTCATATGCCTGAGATGGACGGCTACGAAGCGACGAAACGCATTCGAGCGTTCCCCGATGATCACTTGAAGAACATACCGATCGTTGCCATGACCGCGAACGCGATTGAAGGTGACCGTGAACGCTGCCTGCAAGCCGGAATGGATGACTATCTCTCAAAGCCCGTGAAGATGAACGACTTCGTGCGCGTCGTGACGAAATGGATTCAAGACGGGAAGTTGTGTCATGTGCCGACGTTGAACGTCGAAGCTCTCGATGAGATTTGTCGCTCCGAAGGCGGTGAGGGCTTGAGTCTCATCGGCTCGATGCTTTCGCTTCTGCGCAAACAGGCGCCTGGGCAACTTGTCGATCTGAAACACTCTGCTGAGACCGGCGATCTAGCTGCTACGAGGCAGAAAGCTCAGTTCTTGAGATCAAGTTTCCAATCGCTCGGCCTCAAAGGCTTGGCTGATATCTGTCAAATCCTCGAAGAGCTGCCGGACGAACCGCAATATGCAATCAACGCACGTGCAGGCGTCGGCGCTCTGGCGCGTGATTATGAACACGCACTAACAGCTCTGACGGAAGAGATCTCGCGGCGGAAATCGTCCGGCGAAGCGTCGTAACGCGCAACTTTGTGCATCTTTGACCGATAGCGGTTAAGATCCCAAAGCATGAGACCTCAACGTACGTATCTCACTTCGGTATTTATCGTTCTCAACGTTCTCGTTTTTGGCGCCTGGCAGGGTTGGTATGGCCCAGGTCCTGGTTTCATGTCGCAGAATTTTTTAGTCAGCTGGGACCTCGTGACTGAAGGTCGAGTCTGGGATCTGCTCACATCCGTGTTCTCACACAACTGGGTTTTGCACCTCGTGTTGAACATGTTTGTGCTGAATAGTTTCGGTCGTGTTGTCGAGATGTTCTTCGGTTGGAAGTTTTACCTGAGTTTTTACCTCTTTGCTGGTGTTGTTAGTTCGCTCTCGCACATTCTTGTTTCAGCGTTTCTGATGGGCGCCCCCCAGCTTCCAGCGCTCGGTGCCTCTGGTTCTCTTGCAGGCTTGATTCTGCTCTTCGCACTGACTTTCCCTCGCGAGAAAATCATGTTATTCGGCATCATCCCTCTGCCAGCACTCGTAGGCGCGCTCGCGTTCGTTGGTTTAGATCTCTGGGGTCTGGTCTCGCAAGTCGAAGGGGGAGGTCTGCCGATCGGTCACGGCGCTCATTTAGGCGGCTCGTTCGCTGGCCTTTTGACTTATCTCGTTGTGGTCAGGCCCAGTCTCCGTCGCCGGACACCTGAGTTCGTCGACTGACTTTTTAGCGAGTCGAATGTTTTGTAAATATTAAGCCTTTCGATTTCGCGCTCCGAGATGAGAACTGGCCATATCAATTTTTTAGCGAATCTCCGACACTAAGTGAAGTGTCAGCAGACAAACTTGCAACCTACCGTATTGGTCAGATGACAGATCTGACAACGCCGGAGGAGTTTCGGAGATTCTTCGAACTCTCAATGGATCTCTTTGTCATCGTCGATTCTCAAGGTGTCATTCGTTCGGTCAACCCTGCATGGCAGAAGCTTCTCGGTTTTGCAGCGGGCGAACTTGTCGGCCGTCCATTCATGGCTTTCATTCACCCGGATGATCTTCAGAGAAGTGCAGAAGCCTTTTCTCAAGCGATCGGTGCGCAGAGCGCTCTAGATTTCGAGAATCGCCACCGTACGTCAACTGGCGAATATCTGAAATTACGTTGGCGGACTTCGACCAACGGTTCGATGGTCTACGGCGTCGCGCGTGACATCACTTCAGACGAAGACATCCGCTCGAAGTTGGAAGAGGCCAATCGTCTGATGGCGAACGCACTTCAACTCGAACGCGAAGCGCGTGCGATCACCGAAGCGCAGCAAGAACGCTTCCGCGATTTCTTCGCGCAAGCGCCCATGATTACTGTTGTGTTCGCGGGTGCTGAGCAAACAATTGAACTCGCAAACCCGTCTTTTTACACACTCGTCAATTATCGTAATCTGATGGGCCGCCCAGTGCGCGAGGCCATTCAACTTGACGAGCAGACTTCACGCATCTTAAAGACGGTCTACGACTCGGGTGAACGTTTCGTTGGCCGTAATTTTTCGATCCGCGCTGATTGGGCTGAAACAGGAAAAATTGTCGAGAAGTTGTTTCACTGCATCTTCGAGCCCATTCGGGATCGTGCTGGCCATGTCGAGGTCATCTGGTGTCTCCTATTTGACGTCACTGAAAACGCAGAAATGGAAGTGAAGCTTCGGTCTGCAGAGCGCATGGCTAGCCTCGGCGAAATGGCGGCGGGTGTTGCGCACGAAATCAATAATCCCTTAGGTTATTCATTGATGAGTCTTGAAATGCTCCAAAAGCAACTCGAGAGTCACTTCAGAAAATCCAAAGTGCCGCGTGAAATCGAGGAGATCTTGACGAAAGCGACGGAGGGCATGGAGCGCGTACAAACGATTGTTCGCGGCCTTAAGTCGTTCACCAGAAACGACGAGTCTCGACTTGAACCCGTCGACCTCGTGGCGCCGCTTACGGCTGCCTT
>CAJYOV010000296.1 GCA_913776405.1 Pseudobdellovibrionaceae bacterium | reverse complement strand
GGCTTCGACAACTTCTGTTTCTTTAGTTTTGCGGGCTTTCGTTGCCTTCGGAGCGTCAGCTTTCGCGGAAACTTCCGTTTCTTCGATCGCTTCTTCTTTCGGCTCTGTCTTTGGCTCTGCTTTTTTTGGAGCTGGAGCCGCCTTCGGTGCCGGAGCAGCTGGCTTGGCCGCTACTTTCGCTGGCGTTTTTGCCGCTTCTGGTTTCGATGCGGGCTTGCCCGATGGCTTTGAAGGCGCTGGCGCCGCCTTCTTCTTTAAGTCTTTTTTTGGATCCGCTTTTGACGGAGCTGCTTTAGCCGTCGCTTTGACGGCTGCTTTCGAGGCTGCAGTTTTCACTGGAGCTTTCGCCGGAGCTGCTTTGGCTGCCGCTTTTTTAACGGGAACCGCCTTTTTCGCAGGCTTTGGAGCCGCCTTCTTCGCAGGTAACGCCTGAGTTTTCTTTTTCACAGAAACGGCAGGTGATGCTTTTTTAGCGGCGATCGGCTTTTTGTTCTTTTGCATAGGGCGCTATCGTTGAACGATCCCCTCGCTTGAGTCAATGATTTCTAGTGGTTGCGCGCTTCAGGGCCTCCGAACCTGACAGGCACAGAAAATACCCCATATTAGAGCCATTGCTCTTAGAATCCCTGAGTCAAGTCAGGCATTTGACAACTTCGCGAGTTTCCGAAAAAGTCCACTTCCACAGGAGGCCCTCATGGCTAATTCAACGACCCCACAAACCAATCCGGTATTCATCGCGGCCGCAGTCCGCACTCCAGTCGCATCTTTCCAGGGTGGCTTGTCCGAGCTTCCGGCGCCACGTTTGGGCGCTGCCGTGATCAAAGAAGCTTTGGTCCGCGCGAAAGTGGCTCCTGAAAAAGTCAACGAAGTCATCATGGGTGAAGTTCTCACGGCGGGCGTCGGCCAAGCACCGGCTCGTCAAGCGGCGATCTACGCTGGCATCCCGACTTCGACTCCGTGCCTCACGATCAACAAAGTTTGCGGATCAGGCTTGAAGGCCGTCATGCTCGGCGCCGACCAAATCGCTCTTGGCAATGCCGACGTTGTTGTCGCCGGTGGCCAAGAGAACATGACTCAAGCACCTCACCTCTTGCCTTCGTCGCGCGCGGGCTTCCGCATGGGCAACACGCAGCTCGTCGATTCGATGCAACACGACGGCCTCTGGGATCCGTACAACAACTTCGCAATGGGTGTTGCCGGCGAGATTTGCTCGAAGGAGTACAACTTCACTCGTGAAGCTCAAGACGCCTTCGCCATCGAGAGCTACAAGCGCGCACAGAAAGCGCAAGTTGAAGGCTACTTCAAAAACGAAATCGTTCCGGTTGCGATCGAAACTCGCAAAGGCACGGTCACTGTCGATAAAGACGAAGACGTAACGAAGACAGATTTCGCGAAGATCCCGTCGTTGAAACCTGTATTCGATAAAGCAGGCACGATTACGGCGGCGAACGCATCTAAAATTAACGACGGCGCTGCGGCGATCGTCTTGATGAGCGAAGCGGCTTTAAAAGAAAACGGCGCAAAACCTTTGGCGAAAATCGTGGCTTCGGCTCAATTTGCGCAAGATCCAAAGTGGTTCACGACGGCTCCCGTCGGTGCCATGAAGAAGGCTGTCGCGAAAGCCGGCTTGAAAATGGAAGACATCGACCTTTTCGAGATCAACGAAGCGTTCGCAAACGTGACGATGGCGGCGATGAAAGATTTGAACCTTCCAGCTGAAAAAGTGAACGTTCACGGTGGCGCGATTGCGATTGGTCACCCGATTGGCGCTTCAGGTGCACGCGTTCTTACAACGCTTGTTCACGCGCTTCACCTTCATAACAAACGCTATGGTCTCGCTACTCTCTGTATCGGTGGCGGCGAAGCCGTTGCGCTTATCGTGGAGAAAGCATGAGTAAGATTTTTGACTCAGCCGCGGCAGCTCTCGATGGCGTCAAGGACAACATGACGATCATCGTCGGCGGCTTCGGCCTCTGCGGCATCCCAGAGAATTTAATCACAGCTCTTCGGGATTCAGGCGTTAAAGGTTTGACCTGTGTTTCGAACAACGCAGGCGTCGACGACTTCGGTCTCGGCCTTCTTCTTCAAACACGTCAGATCAAGAAAATGCTCGCTTCTTACGTCGGCGAAAACGCAACGTTCGAGAAGCAGTATCTCTCCGGCGAACTGGAACTGGAATTCTGCCCGCAAGGCACTCTCGCCGAGCGCATGCGCGCCGGTGGCGCCGGTATCCCAGGCTTCTACACGCCAACAGGTGTCGGCACGCTAGTCGCTGAGGGCAAAGAAGTAAAAGTCTTCGACGGTCGCGAATACATTCTCGAACGCGGGATCGTTGGCGACTTCGCTCTCGTCAAAGCGTGGAAGGCAGACACGTTCGGTAACCTTGTGTTCCGCAAGACAGCTCGCAACTTCACTCCGATGGCGGCTACCGCTGGTAAAATCACAGTCGTTGAAGTCGAAGAAATCGTTCCGGTCGGCGAACTCGATCCCGATCAAATTCACACGCCTGGCGTCTTCGTTCAGCGCATTTTCAAAGCCCCGTCTTTGGAAAAACGCATCGAACAACGCACGGTCCGGACAGCTTAAGGGGTTGGGACAATGGGATTAACTCGCGACCAAATCGCTCAACGTATTTCTCAAGAAGTAAAATCCGGTTTTTGCGTAAACCTCGGTATCGGCATTCCGACACTCGTTGCGAACTTCATTCCGGATTCGATGAACGTCATGCTTCAATCTGAAAACGGTTTGCTCGGCATGGGCCCGTTTCCGTTGGAAAAGGACGTCGATCCAGATTTGATCAACGCCGGCAAACAAACCGTCACCGCATTGAAAGGCGCAAGCTTCTTCTCGTCGGCTGACTCGTTCGCGATGATTCGCGGCGGCCACATCGACCTCACAGTTCTCGGCGCGATGGAAGTCGACATGAACGGCGACATCGCAAACTGGATGGTTCCAGGCAAGATGGTCAAAGGCATGGGCGGCGCAATGGATCTCGTCGCCGGCGCTCGCCGTGTGATCGTAGCAATGCAACACACATCGAAAGACGGCGCCTCAAAACTTTTGAAGAAGTGCACGCTTCCACTGACTGGCAAAGGCTGCATCGACCGCGTCGTCACCGACTTCGGCGTTCTCGACGTCGTCAAAGGCAAAGGCTTTCGCTTACTCGAATGGGCTCCGGACATGACCGCCGAGCAGGTTATCGCCGCGACCGAAGCACCGGTTGAAGTTGCGCCGGACGCGCGACCGATGAGGTTCTAGGGCGGGCTTGGGCGCGCGTTTCTGGAGCGTGTTCTTGGGGCGTGCGCTAGGTCTGTCGTTTTGCACTGTGAACATTTGAAGCCGAGCTTGGGTGATCTCAAGCCCGGCTTTTTTTATTCAGGCGCTAGTTTTCGAGGCTCGAGTTTCGGTGTCTGGGGCGTTAGTTTTGACTCGGAGCTCAGGGCTTCTACGACACTGCGCTCGGATCCTGCGTCGTCGAATCTCAGACGGTCCGTCATTTTCGAGTCTGCCCCACTCGATGCTGGCGACGATTTCGAAGTCAGTAAAACCGGCGAGTCATTGCGAACGCGCGAGATTCATTTTCCAAATGAAACGATTATGTTTCGCGCAGACAACTCGCAAGTTTTCAATCTGGTTTGAGCCTCCGCGTGCAACTCCGAAGACATGATCGATTTGCAGCGCATGGTGCGATCCGCAGCGACCACCCTTGCTCGAAACAAACTCGCACCCGCCACCTCCGTTGTTTAGCCA
>CAJYOV010000295.1 GCA_913776405.1 Pseudobdellovibrionaceae bacterium | reverse complement strand
CGAACGCCCAGAATCGGCATTGCGCGCTCACGGAAGGCGTCGATCGTTTTGTCGAGACCGATAGCGCGCCGATCGAATGCGTGATTGTTGGCCATCGAAAGAAGATCGAATCCGCTTCGCTTCAAGTCGTCGATGATGCGCGGATGGTAGTTAAACCGCATGTCCGTGCCTGTGTAGACATCTTGATCGAGAACAGGCCCTGGATCCGGCTTCAAGCGACCGCCCTCAGCTACTCCGGCAGCCGTCGGACCCTCCAAATTTCCGTAAGCGATGTCGACTTGTTGGAAGTATGGGGTGAGACGCGACCAGAGGCTCTCGAACCCAATTTCCGAACGATACGACTGCTGCGCGAAACTCGAATGCGGGAGGATGTCCCCAATGGCACTGATGACTATGCTCTCGCCGGCCTCACACGCCCGAGCGAACGAGAGGCGCGGCGCCATCGCCGGCACCGGTGGCTCTGTGGTGTTGCATTGTCCGAGAGCGTGAGCGCTCGAGCTCCCGACCGAGATCAAGAACGTGAGTGCAGCGGCGAATGAGAAGGATGTCTTCGATGTCATAATGGTCAGAACGACTTCCAGATCTATGCCGCCACGGAAGGCGGCCTTAAGCTGATTGGCTGAGGTGACCACACGATTGACAGGGATTTTTTTCAAACGTCGCTACGGAAAGCGGCGTCTCAGAGCGCTACGTCTCGCTGTGAAACGAGATGGTCAGTGAGCGGATCGAACTCTCACGAGGGACTGTGAGGGTTTGATCTCAGTCTTCTAGACAGTGAAAAACAGATGATCACTAAACTCGATTTTATGGCCTACAGACCTGGTTCTGACATTGCAATAACACTCTTCACCCGCACGAGGTCTAAGCGGGCAACATCCGGGGGGATGACGAATGACTTCAGTAGCTAAAAAATCAGCTCAAGTTTTTGCAACTAAGATTAGCTCGGTCTTGATGTTAGGCGTTCTCACAGTCAGCTTTCAAAACTGCTCGCTTGTGAAGTTCGGTCCTAGCAGCGATCAAGAAAACAAAGTTCTTACGGATGAGCCCTTCGTCTTTGACGCGAACTCTCGTGTGAATGGCGTCGAAGCTGGCGGTGGCAACCCCTCTGAGAACTTGCGCGTTACAAGCGCCTACGAAGCTTCACGCTTCATGGTTCAGGATTGTTCAGCACCCGTGGTTCTCGATGATGGCACTTCCGTCGATCGCGCGGAGTACGAGAAGGAATTAGCGCTCGCAGCAGCGGCTGCAGATACAACCGGCGCAACTGTACCGGTTGAATTTGCGATCTCCTTTGGGCAAGTCGAAGACAAGCTTGCGATGTGGGCTCACAGACGCGCTGTCCTTGCTTCATCGAGCGACCTTTCGATCATTCCCGTCGGCGACAAGGCCAGCGGCGAAGTGCTCACGAAAAACAAGAAGAAGTATTTGGCTTATTACCAAGCGAACCACGCGTCTGCACGTGAGCACTACATTTACGGTCGAAACTGTTTCTTCGATACCGTGAAAATCGAGGGCGGCATTCACCTTCAAGAATGGGCCAGCACGTACGATACTTATGACTTCATTAAAGCTGAAGAGCCTTCGAGCATCAGCCGCAACATTCGCCTGATGCTTTACGGAAGCTGTGCTTCGAGCCACACAGACACGTGTGCAACGTCAGAGTCGGTCTACGGTGCGGGCGCCTACTCGTCTGCTGGCTATCCGAATCGCCTATTTGGTGAAGCGCCCTACAAAATTAACGGCGAGCACCAGATCGTAAAACTCTACGTAGCTGACCTTCGTGAATCTGCGTTCGGCCTCGGCACATCTTCAAAGAAGATTATCAAAGTTCCAGCCGACAAAGAACGTGGCGCCGAAATTCAAATGAGCGCCTCGGAATCTTTCGATCTTCTTAAGATCTTCCGCAACCGCGATCTTGCCATCTGGAACTTGTCGAACGACTTCTCGACGAAAGCGACATCGTCGACTCCAAGCCTTCTCTTCCGCGGCATGCGCGGCGTTCCGCAGCTTCTAGCGAATTTAATCAACGCAGGCATCGGCGCGAACACTATTTCGAGCCAATACACGCCGATCGTTTTGGACCTCGGTGCGCCGAAAGTGAAGACAACAAGCGTCTTCGACGGCACATTCTTCGATATGGCTGCGAAATCGACAGCGTCTGAAAGCGCGAATCAGCTGACAGCGTGGTTAGGTGGATCGATCGAAGATATGATGCCGGATGCGAACCGCAACAAGAACCCGGACATGAAAGGCGACTTCCGCCGTGTGTCCGATGACGGCTTCTTGATCATCGCGAACGCGTCAGGCTCTGTCGACAGCAGCCGCGATCTCCTAGGTGATAACACGGTCGTAAATGGCAAGACCTACGCCAACGGCTTCTTGGCCCTTCAAGCTTTGGCGCAAAAAGACTGCGCGGCGGTTGACACAAAATCGCATTACATCGGCCCTTGGGACGGTGATCTCTACTCAAAAACGTTGAAGGTGTGGACCGACTCAAACCGTAACGGCGTTGCCGATCAAGGCGAGATCAAATCTCTGAAAGACGTCGGCGTGGTCGCAATCAACGCCTGCAACATCGTGCACGCTGACGCGACAGATGCCTTCGGTAACGGCACATCGCTTCGCTCAGCCTTCCTCTTCCAAGACGGCGAAGACATCACGGACAACGAAACCGAGATCGTAAATCGATTGGAAAAAGGCGTTCG
Source organism: Pseudobdellovibrionaceae bacterium (assembly GCA_913776405.1). Classification (GTDB taxonomy): domain Bacteria; phylum Bdellovibrionota; class Bdellovibrionia; order Bdellovibrionales; family JAMPXM01; genus CAJYOV01. Next base: position 1,307 of record CAJYOV010000295.1, on the reverse strand, counting down.
CGCCGATGGCAAAGACGCAGACTTCCGGTTGGCGATCGACTTGATCTTCAAAGTGAAAGAAGACGTGAGCCTCTCGAACTAAGTCTGAAACTCGAGGAAGGCGCTAAGCCTTCGGCTCGCTCGCTGTCTTCGACCGCAATCGCACGAGGACAGCGACTAACAAAACCGAAATCAAGAGCATGATCGAAGACAGGGCTTGCACCTTTGGTGACAGGCCCGTTTTCATGAGGGAATAGAGCTTTACGGGAAGCGTATCGCCGCCAGCGCCGTTTGTGTAGAACGTCACCAAGAAGTCGTCGAACGAGAGAAGAAACGCGAGAACGAACGCAGACACGACCGCAGGTGCAAGCAGCGGTAAAGTCACACGGCGAAGAACGGTCCATTCGCCAGCGCCGAGGTCGCGTGCGGCATCCTCGATGTTCACATCTAGCGACGTGAGACGAGCCGCAATGACCAGAACCGCAAATGGCAGCGTCAACGTTACGTGCGCGATCGCTACAGTCATAAGGCTCAGCGGCCAACTTAAAAGCGCAAACCACGACAAAAGCGAAAGCGACAAAACCAATTCTGGCAGCATCAATGAGATCGTCGATAAAAGTCTAAGAGGCCACTTCCCGGCGAAGACAAACTTCTCGAGCGCCAAGGCACCACACACTGCAAGCAGCGTCGAAATCAGAGCAGAAGTGAAGGCGACACCGAAGCTTCGACCGAGCGACTCCCAAAGTGTCGAGTCGGCAAAGAGTTCTCTGTACCACTGAAGTGTCAGGCCAGAAGCGGTATCGTTAAACGAATTAAAGACCATGACCGCCAGCGGCAGATAGAGGCCGACTAAGACCAGCGGTAGCACAAGACGAACGATCCAAGGTGGCTGAGGGCGCATGACTTCATTCATGCGCGTTTCTCCCAACGGCGGACCGCCGCGATGACGAGGCCAAGGAAAATCATCAATAAAACTGAGAGCGCCGAACCGAACGGCCAATCGCGCGCTTTTAGAAACTGCTCTGAGACGAGATTCCCGGCGAGCATTGTCTTGGCACCACCGAGCAGGTCAGGAATGAGAAACTCCCCCATCGATGGAATGAAGACGAGTAAGAATCCCGAGATCAGTGCAGTCTTTAACGCCGGCAATATGACTTTGGTACAAACTTGAAAGAACGTGGCACCTAAATCTTGTGCTGCTTCCACGAGCGCGAAGTCGAATCGCTCAAGAGCCGCATAGAGCGGGAACACCATGAAGGGCAAGTAAGCTGAGACCATTCCAACTGCGACGAGCGCTGGATTCTGCGAGAGTGCGTAGGGATCAAACG
>CAJYOV010000294.1 GCA_913776405.1 Pseudobdellovibrionaceae bacterium | reverse complement strand
GTAGAGAGCGGGGTCTGCATCGTGACCACCCATGGCCGTCAACAGGCTAAATGACTTAGCCACGAGGGCGCGCAGATCGCCTGACTCCGCTGGGTTCAGGCCCAAGTCCGCTGCGATCGGAAGCATGAACGTTTCGAGATTGGACTTTGCCTCGGCCTGCGCGTAGAGCCGCGCAAAATTCAAAGTCCGTTTCGACTCTGTATCATAATCCGCCTCGCGATTCGCGATGATCAAAGATTGACTCGAAAATCGAGACGGCGAAAGGGGCTCAAATGCGCTCGCTTCGAACGACTGAGAATCAAATTTCGGGAGTCCATGCGGAAAAAGCGTCATGAGCTCTTTCGAAGCTCCAAGGTGTCGCAAATAGCGTTCGGCGGCAGCTGCGGGTGCTTCGCCCTGACGAACGGGCAGCACATATCGAGGTGTTTTCGGATGCGCTTGCCACGCAACGAGCGTGAGCCCTGACGTCGAAGCGTCTGCCGGCACAGATGCAAGGCCTGACAGGATCACAAGTAAGAGAGTGACTAAAACGTTTGGCGGCATCTCGAATCCCGAATGAAGTTTAAGAGCCTTCAACAAAGGCCCCAAAAACGAACTAGAATTCAAGAGTGATGCCGAATACCACCGCAGTGAGATTCAATCGGTGGCAGTTGAGCGAGTTTCGCTGTTTAACTTGTAAACAGCGTTCTGCCTAAAAGAGCTTAGAATGTGATCCCGATGGCCGTTTCGAACGCGCGCGTTTCGCGGCTCGCGCGATCGTAACTGAGAACGTAGTCTGCTTTCACAACGACTTGTTCGTGCGGCAAGTAGTTTGCGCCGAACGTCCAAGCGTGAACACGCGAGTCGTCCGAACGTGCGAAGCCGCTCGTGATCGATGCCTGTGTATCTGCGTACTCGTAGGCAACGAAGACGGGAAGTTCGTGGTAGAGCGACTTTGCTTTCGCACGGTCAGCCGACAAAACGTTGTACTGAAGAGTCGCGGTCGCACCACGAGCTTTTGAGCCGATCGGGCGGCTCAGTTCAGTTGAAATTCGGCCCGCGTCTGAGAGTGTACCTTCGGTGTAAAGAACGTCGGCACGCACGCGGTTCCACGAAGCGCCCGCATGGACCTCCGCCATGAAAACATCGGCGTTTCCGAAACGGTCTTCGCCTTGGGCCCAAGAACCTGTGTAAACAGACGCACCAATCGATGGGGCTGGGCGGCCAGACGGCAAGCGACGCGCTGTCGTTTCAACGCGAGCGAAGTAGGCGAGACTATCCGAACGATTTGCACTCGCACCTTGACGACCTTCACGAAGCCAAGTGTCGCTTTGCACATTGCGGATGTCGCCCGCATTGACGACCCCTGCTTGAATTAACACAGGACCTGCGCGGTAAAAACCGAGAAGTCCGTTTTCGTTCCAATCGGTTGGGATCACGAGGCGTTCGGCGCGAGGGCGATTGACCATCGGATAGAGGGTCGGCTCAAAGCGAAGATTCGTGACACCGAACGGGATCAAGAAGTTGCCTGCGCGGATTCCCGTTTCTTCGCCCAAGAGAAAATCCACGTAGGCAAATTGAAGGTGGGTGTCGTTTGCGATTGCAGGTGAACGGTTTTGAAGGGCGTAGCTCGCGTTAAAGACGAGCCATTGGTTCAAACGCGCGCCAAAGAAAATATTTGCCGCCGATAAGCTCGCTTCGCTTTCTTCGCGCGTTTCTGAGACGAAGCGGGCTTCAGCGAGAGCGCCGAGAGCGATCGGTGATTTCGAAGTGTAGATCTTGCTCGCGGCAGGACCAAGACCGGTGAAGCCAGCGCCAAGCGGGTCGGGAAGTTGAAGTTCGAGTTGCAGCTGAGCGAGTTCCGATTTTGTTTCGTCGGGTTTTGCGGCGTCTTGCTCGAGCTTTTGAATGCGCGCCTTGAGCGCTTCGATTTCTTCATCGCGTGTTTGCGTTTGCGCGTGAGCGATCGAGCCCGTCAACGCGATGATCGCCATCAACATTTTGAGTGTCGCTAGAGTCGCCGGAAGAAGTTTCGCTTTCAAATCGTGAGTCATCGCATCTCGTCGTTTCATTGCCCGTAAGAATAGGACTGGACCGCGTCGGATGAGAAGCGTTAAATTTCCCTCCGCATGACAAAACTCTCTGTAAACGTGAATAAGCTGGCCACACTTCGCAATGCACGCGGCAAAAATAATCCGGACGTGCTCGCAAGCTCTTTGAAACTGATTGAGTTGGGTGCTGAGGGCATCACAGTCCATCCTCGCCCCGATGGCCGACATATCCGTCACACTGACGTTTACGCTCTAAAGGCGGGAATCGACGCCAAACACCCCGGCCTCGAATTCAACATTGAAGGTTACCCGAGCGAAGACTTTCTTCAAATGGTCGAAGAGGTCGCGCCCGCACAGTGCACACTCGTTCCGGATCCACCTGACGCTATCACATCAAATGCGGGCTGGAATGTGCGCGAAAACCTCGCACTTCTGGAATTGGTGGCAAAGCGCATGAAAGCGAAGAAGATTCGCACAAGCGTTTTCGTCGATCCCGAGACCGTGACGAAAGATGAATACAAATTGCTCGCTCAGATCGGCATCGATCGAGTCGAACTCTACACGGAGCGTTTCGCTGAAACACACGGCCACGCAAATGGTGACAAGGTTCTACGCGAGTACGCCGAATCGGCGGCCGCAGCGCGCGACGCAGGGCTCGGCATCAACGCCGGTCATGACCTGAGCCTCGAGAACCTGACGGCCTTGATCACGGCCATCCCATGGACCGCCGAAGTTTCAATTGGTCACGCTCTCGTTTGCGATGCGCTTTGGCTCGGTTTCGAGGACACGCTTCGCCGCTATCTCAAATGCATTCATGACGGCCAACGCGCGGCCAAACTGCAGAACTGACAGCAGAACTGATCAAAGTCGAATCTAGCTCGATAAAGGCGTTAGACCCCCTCTTTTCATTTCGTTCTCAATAACCCCGAAAAACAGGGCGAATGAAGCTGAAAACCGTTCTCACTTTGACGCCGCTCGGGGCGAGGAGTACGTCCATAATCCTGGGCAAAAAACCCGGCTCGCGGTCCCGTGATCGCGCCGGAAAGTGAGACAGCGTTCATGACTCAAAAACCTGAGACCACCCTTGCGACTTTGGCGCTCAACGAGCCCCACCGCATTACAGATTTAAAGGGCGATGCCATCATCGTTTCTAGATTGAGGGAGATCGGGTTTGTCCGCGGTGAAGAGGTTCAGGTACGTGGTCGGATGCCGTTCGGCGAACCTCTTTTGGTCGAGATCCGCGGTGCTGTCGTTGCTCTTCGTAAATCGGAGGCCGCATGCGTACGGCTTTAACTCCCGGAGGATCTCCGTCGATGCTTTCAAGCGGCGAGGCAGTCGTAACACCAGGTCTAAAAGGCGGCTTTGTCGCACTCGTCGGTTCACCGAACTGCGGTAAAACAACGCTGTTCAACTGGCTCACGGGCTCACGCTTTAAGACCGTGAATTACCCGGGCGCAACGGTCGATTACTCGATCGGTAAAACGCACGATCGTTACGGCGTCCAAGTGAACGTCATGGACACTCCGGGAACTTACTCCCTGAATCCGAAGTCTCCAGACGAGCAGGTCACATTCGAAGCGATCTTCAACCATAAGATTCACGGCGCAGCTTCGCTCGTGATCGCCGTTGTCGACGTCACGCACATGGCACGCCAACTTCTCCTGACACGTCAGCTTCGTGATGCTGGCTTCCCCGTGATTGTCGCACTGACAATGAGCGACTTACTGAAAGAACACCGTGAGATCGTCGACCTCGAAAGTCTCTCGAAAGACTTGGGCCTTCCGGTTGTTTTGATCGATGGGCGCTTGGGCGGGGGTGTTGAAACTTTGGTGCACGCCGTTCAAGAAGAACTTGCGCGCCTCGAGATCACACCTGCCGGTCCCGTTGACGAATCGAAGGTGACGGCGTGGTCAGACGAACGCATCGAGCAAACGCTTGCGGAAAACTCGAGTCTCACAAAGCGTTTGATCCAGCCAGACACGAAGTCTGTTTACGCAAAGAAGTTGCGCACATCTCGAGAGCGCACGCGCCGCATTGACAGCTACCTTCTTCATCCGGCTTTGGGCCTCGCGATCTTTTTTGTTCTCATGGCGGCGCTCTTTAGTTCGATCTTTTGGGTCGCAACTCCCGCTATGGATTTGGTTGACGGTCTCTTCTCTGGCCTTGCGGAGCGAACTCTAGCCCTCGCTCCAGATCAACTCGCAGTTCAGTTTCTCGCAAACGGACTCATTGCGTCGCTTGGCGCGGTTTTCGTCTTCGTTCCGCAGATCTTCATCCTCTTCATGGGGATTACACTTCTTGAGGATTCTGGTTACTTGGCTCGCTCGGCGACTTTGATCGACAAGCCGCTGTCTCTCCTCGGAATGGGCGGTCGGTCTTTCGTCCCAATTCTTTCTGGCTATGCGTGCGCGATCCCAGCGATGATGGCGACGCGAACGATCAGCTCGCGTCGTGAACGGTGGCTGACGCTTTTCATTCTCCCTCTGATGAGCTGCCGCGCGCGTCTTCCGGTTTACGCACTTTTGCTAGCGTTC
>CAJYOV010000293.1 GCA_913776405.1 Pseudobdellovibrionaceae bacterium | reverse complement strand
CGAAAAGGGCGAGACCCCGGTCATTCCGACTTACGACATCGAAAAAATCAAAGTCCCCGAGAGCGAAGATAAGCCGCTCATCATCGGGTCTGGCCCGGCAGGGCTCTTCGCAGCCATCCGCTTAGTTGAGCGCGGTATTCCGTGCACGCTACTTGAGCGAGGTTCGCTCGGCGCAAAACGGATTCAATCCATCAACCAGTTCTGGCGCTACGGAAAACTGGATCCGCACAACAACGTCTGTTTCGGTGAAGGTGGCGCAGGGCTCTACTCCGACGGCAAACTCATCACACGGATTAAATCCCCGCTGATTCCTTACGTGATGGACCGATTTGTCAAATTCGGCGCACCCGAAGAGATTCGCTACCTTTCGAACCCGCACGTCGGTTCCGACCGCATTCGCCGCGTGATTCCGAAGATGCGCGAATTTCTCACGTCAAACGGCTGCGAGATGATCTTCGATGCGCCGATGACCAAACTTTTGGTCGAAGGCAATCAGGTCGTTGGCGTTGAAATCGTCGATGGTCGACAGTTCCGATCAAAGCATGTTGTGCTTGCGACCGGCCATTCGGCTGAAGATGTTTTCGATCACCTTCAAGAGCTCGGCGTTGCGATGGAAGGTAAAAGCTATGCCCTCGGTCTTCGTATCGAGCACCCTCAACACTTGATCAACAAGATCCAGTACCGCAAACATGCGGATCACCCGGCACTCGGCGCCGCTAACTACCGCCTCGCTCACCACGATGAGAAAGACAACGTCGGCGTTTACAGCTTCTGTATGTGTCCAGGCGGCTACGTACTCTCAAGCGGAACGGAAGCCGGCGGCATCGTAGCTAACGGCATGAGCAACTACCACCGGAACTCCCCGTTTGCGAACTCAGCAATGGTTGTTTCGATCGATCATGAGAAGCGTTTCGGTAAAGACCTGTTCGGCGGAATGAAGTTCCGTCGATCGCTCGAACAAGCCGCGTATCAAGCGGTGCAAGCTGCCGGCGGCACGCGCGAGATTCCGGTTCAAAACGTCGTCTCTTTCATGGAAGGCAAAGAAGGCCCTGCACTCAAGTCATCGTCACCTTCTGGTGTCGTACCGACTCGTCTCGATCTTCTTTTACCGAAAGATCTCACACGCCGTATTCGTGTTTCGATGGAGAAGTTCGACAAACATATGCGTGGCTACATCACTAAAGAGGCTCAGTTTCACGGCGTGGAATCACGTACGAGTTGCCCGATCCGTGTCACGCGCGACGCCACGAGCTATGAGTCGATTTCTCACAAAGGTTTATACCCGACAGGAGAAGGCGCGGGCTATGCGGGCGGCATCACCTCAGCGGCGTGCGACGGCATTCGCGTTGCCGAGGCTATCGTTACGTCCTTGGCTTCAAGAAACGTAAACGCTACGGTCTAAATCGCATTAGATTTATCTGACTTTGAGTTGGAGACTCGGATTATGAATCGCACTTCGGTTTTAATTACAGGCGCATCGACAGGCATCGGTCTCGCTATTGCTCAAGAGTTAGCGCACACGGGCCACGAAGTGTTTGCGGGCGTTCGGAGTGAAGAAGCCGCAAACAGCGTTCGCGAAGTAGATGCGCGAATTCAACCCGTCATCATTGACGTCACGAAGTCAGAAACGATTAGCGCTTGCCTCGATCAGATTGAGCGGTTGCGCTCAAAAGAGCTTCCGTTCTCGCTTGTGAATAATGCGGGGATCGCCGTCGCAGGTCCGATCGAAGCGATTGCGCTTTCTGAATTCCGAAAACAATTCGACGTTAATGTCTTCGGCCTTGTCGAAACAACGCAAGTCTTCTTACCGCTGATTCGTAAGAACAAAGGTCGGATCGTCAACATCTCGTCGGTGAATGGTTTCTTAGTTCCGCCATTTTTAGGCGTTTACTCAGCATCGAAGTTCGCGGTTGAGGCCATCTCAGACGCACTCCGGAGAGAGCTTTTGCCAGAAGACATTAAGGTCATCACGATTCAGCCGGGCCCAATTTCAACGCCGATCTGGGACAAAGGCATCCAGAATAAACAAGCCATCGAAGCGACGATGAATCCCGATCGCATTGGTCGCTACAAAAAAGCCATCGATGTCTTTGAAGCCGAGATCGAATTGACAGCGAAGGGCTCGATCCCAGCCGCGATCGTAGCGAAGCGTGTACGCCACGCACTTACCGATAAAAACCCAAAAATCCGTGAGGTTGTTGCCGGCACATCAAAGTCGATTGCGTTCTCAGTCGGCCGCAGAATTCCGACGTCATGGCTCGATGGCCTGGTGAAACGCCACTTCGACAAAACCGCAAAGTAAGTTGTCTACCTGGTTTGAGTAGACCTAAAGAGTCACGATTCGTTACTTGTTCACGCGCAGCTCAATCGAATAACTCTCGAAGATATTATTCGCGTGCGCACCTTGCGCCACGAGTTCTTGAACGCTGGTTTCGCCCGTCTCAACCTGCTTTTGAAAATGGCCAGCGATGAGAGCTACGCCCTTCACGAGATCGAAGTCGAGATCATAGGTCAGTGCGATCGAGTCGTCGAGAACGCCTTGGCCGATCTCATTGATGTTTTGAGATTTCGAGAGTCTTTGGAAAAACTGGGGTGACAATCGATGGACGCAAAGCGGATTCAAGATAAAACGGTCGTGCCTTGGATGCCAACATTCGATTCGAACTACCGCATTCGATTTGGCGAGACGATAAACTTCGGTCAAAATCGCGATCAAATCTTTTGGGCTCGAACCCATCTGCTCGAGCGAATAATCGAAGCGGAATTCTTCAATCGAGCTTTGATTAAACGGCCAGCGCACGCTTGTCAGATCATGCACGAGATCAGGCTCGCACGTAGGCGCTTGATCAACATTGTGATACCCCTCAAGCTTTTTGAAGCCGCAGCCTAAGTTCAATTTCATAGCTTAGCTTTCTCGTCTAAAGCGTTCGCGATTGCAGTGAATGCTGAATCCCATTCGCCTGGGTTCGTTTGTCTGAACAATCGGACCGAATCGTACCAAGGCGACCGCTCGCCAGGGAGTGACCAAATGTAATAAGGGAGAATTGGTACAAGAATCCACGTCTCGACGCCAAGAGCTGCACTCGCATGCGCAACGCTCGTACACGACGTGATCACGAGATCTAAATTCGCAAGGACACCTAGCGTGTCTTCCCAACTGCGAATCGGCAAATCGGTCGTTTCAAGTTGTAGGTTGACCCACGGTCTTGAACCAAGTGCTGCGATTAAACGTTGTTCGGGAAATCGTCGGAGCTGTTCGTGCTCGAACTTCGGATTGCCAAAAAACTTAAGCCCGATTTTTAAATCGCTGGCACCAAACTTGGGCGCCAATCGTTCACGCCAAGTCTCGAAACTTTCAGGCTGAGTACTTAGATAAGGCGAACCGTTCAGATCTTTGAACTCAAGTTCAAGCACGCGAGCGGCACTCATGGCAGGTACCCAATAATCGTGATGCATAAAGCGTGCAGCCTCACCTGCAACGACTGACGAGACACCTTCAACTCTTGCGAAAACACTCATGAGCGGAGGTGCACACGAAACTGCGACCTTCGCACCGCGCGCAGCAAAGTTCTTCGCGAATCGAATATTGATAATCTCGTCGCCAAGACCGCCTTCAGATCGAAGAAGTAAGTGTTTACCGACGAGGTTTTCATTTCGATAAAGAGGCTTTGACGTCTCAAGCGGGGGAAGACCGAACGCGCCGACCCAACGGCCACGGTCGAGACACTGGAGACCAGCGAGCAAATTACCTTCTCGCATCTCGTACCAAGCGCGGTTAAAAGCAGCTCGATCGCTGTTTGGAAACTGTGCCTGAAGTTCGCGTGCGATCGCGGCACCTCGATCGAACTCACCGCGCTTGCCAGCCGCCAACTGTTCATCGAGAAGAGGTGAGAAATCGCCGAGATCCGGAGAGCGTGCATTCATTTATTTTCCCGCGACCGTGTGAGTCGGCCCAAGCGAGATCCACTTCCAATCTGCGCGGGTGCCAATTTGCCTGAAGTAGGCCGCATCAATCTGAATCTCGAGACCATTTCGACCGTTTTTACCAAATCCAGTTACCCAAAGTTGACCTGCCCCTTTCGTGGCCATCGTCATGTCTTCGGTTGCGGCTACGAATGTCCAATCGGTGTCTGTGCCTACCTGAGTCGGACTGGAGACACCTCGATCATTCACGCCTGTCGCAGTTGCAGCCGCGATCATCTCATAGAATCCCGTCGTGTTCTGACCCCAACCCCAGAATGTTCCATCTGTTCGAATCGCAACCGCGTGATTCGTGCCAAGTGCGATCTGCGACCAGTTCGTCGAACTGCCAATCTGAACCGGAGAGTTGAAAGTCACGCCCGTCACGCCGCCGCCAGCACCAAAACCATAAAGGCGATTGCCAGCGATGCCGACGGTGACACCAATGTCTTCGAGAGGCGAAACCGCTATGTCGGACCAATTCGTAAGCGCTCCCACTTGTACGGGCGACTGAGATGAAACTTGGGATCCATTTCCAAGGGCGCCGTTTGCGCCGCTACCCATGCTCCAGAGAGTGCCGGTGCCGCGAATCGCAAATGATGTTTTGACGCCAGCGGCAATTTTAGTCCAATCACTTGCCGGTCCAATGCGCGTGGGCACAGAGCGATTCGTTGTTGAACCGTCGCCAAGCTGCCCTTCGGTATTTCGGCCCCATGCCCATAGCGAGCCATCGGTTTTTAATGCGAGAACGTGACTGCCTTTTGTTTCAAACGTCGACCAGTTGGTGTCGGTTCCGATCTGCGCTGGTATTTGAAGTGAGTAGAACGCTTTTCCCGACTGACCAGCGGTCCAAACCGTGTTGTTTGATTTAATCGCGATCGAAGTCAGTGACGGATGAACCTTGGCCCAATCTGTATCCGAGCCCACTTGCATCGGCGACATGATCGCGTAGACGGTGTTGGCACCGACGAGTCCGGTCGCGCCTTCTCTGGATTGGCCCCACGCCCACAAAGTGCCGTTGGTTTTCAAGCCTGCCGAGTTATTGTTGCCAGATGAAGCCTCTTTCCAATCTGTCGCCGATCCGATTTGGATTGGAGAAAGCTGAGGGGCGCCGTTACTGTCGCCGAGACTCCAAGCAAAACCGCGGCCCCAGCCCCACAGCGTTCCGTTTGTTTTGATCGCGAATGAGTTGTTGGATCCTGAACCAACGAACGAAGCCGTGAGTGATGGAATTTGAGCTGGCGACAGCCTTGCCGTCGTCGTCCCATTTCCCAACTCACCGTAGGTGTTGGTCCCCCAGGTCCAGACGGATCCATCAGCTTTGCGCGCGATCACGTGTGTTTCATCTACTGAAACTTGTGCCCAAGTATCGGTACCGAATCTGACTGGATAAGGCTGCGGGTTATTCGTGCCGTCGCAGAACAAGCCATTCGTGTTTTCGCCCCAATACCAGAGAGAGCCATCTGTCTTCAGCGCGAAGACATTGCCACGTGACGTACTCACAGAAGCCCAATCGGAATCAGTCCCAACTTGCGCGAACGCACCGAAACCTATGCGCCCGATCGCAGGCGCCGAGCCCACTGAATACAGAGTTCCGTTTGTTTTGATCGCAAAAGCAGCGGGCGAATAGAATCCGCAAAACGCAGATTGCCAGTCGGCTTCACTTCCAACTTGCACAGGTTGATACGGGTCCGTTTGGAAATAGAAATCTCTGAGTCCACGCACCCACAGCGTGCCGTCGTTGCGCACACCCACGAACGTCGAAGAATATTCGCCCGCATCCTGAGTTGCCGACCGCCACGCGCCGCTTAGCCGATTCTGATAAATCGTAAAGTCGAGTGGGTACCCTCGCTCGCCCGAGTTTGTGTTTGTACCCCAGCTCCAGAGCGTGCCATTCGTTTTCTTCGCAATGCTGTTGCCGCGACCATAGCGATACATTGCCCAATCGGTCGCAGTGCCGATTTGCACGGGACTGATTGGGTGACCTGCGAGACCTGCAAGTTCTTTCAAAAGCGCTGGATCGCTTCGCCCCGTGAACCAGAGAGTGCCGTTGGTCTTCACCATCACTGTTTGCACGTCGTTTGCGCCCATGGAGTCTGCACTGATCGCTGCCCAGTCGGTATTTGACCCGATCTGCACGGGTGAACTGCGATCATTCCAAGTGCCATCACCTAGCGCACCGACACTGCTGTTCTTGCCCCATGTGAACAGAAGACCGTCAGACCGAAGAGCGGCTGAGTGGAACTGGCTGCACGAGATGGTTGTCCAAGTTGCAGACCCGATTTGCACCGGTGAAAAACGAGGCGTTGTCGTGCCGTCACCAACTTGACCATACTCGTTGAAACCCCACGCCCAAAGAGTGCCGTTGGTTTTAAGTGCGATTGCGTGCTTACCGCCTGTTGCAACTTTCGCCC
>CAJYOV010000292.1 GCA_913776405.1 Pseudobdellovibrionaceae bacterium | reverse complement strand
ATGCAAGGTGCAATGCCGAACCCGCCACCGATCGTTCTGGTTACGGGTCACGCGTCGATTTCGCCTGAAGAAGCGAAAGCCAAGGGCGCTCACTCAATCGTAGATAAGCCGTTTAAGATGCGTTCGTTGCTCGATCTCGCGCTTCAAATCGCTTCGACCCTTGAGCAAAAGCCGCAACAGTCGGCTTGATTAGGCCGGCTGAGAGAGTTTGTGTGAAAGTCTCTCGTAAAGAAGGTTCGAGAGCGCCTCTTGTCGAATCGGTTTCGTAATAATCGAATTCATCCCCGACTCAAAACAACGATCGCGCACCTCATCCGCCGTATGAGCCGTTATGGCAAAAATCGGCATCGGAGACGCGCCCGTTTTCAACTCTAGATCGCGGATCTTGGCACTCGCCTCGAAGCCGTCCATTTCAGGCATCTCGCAATCCATCAAAACAATGTCGAACACTTCGGCCGTCGCCATCTTAAGGGCCTCGACGCCATCCTTCGCTTCTTGAACGATGAATCCCATTTTCGCAATCTGTGCTTTTAAGATCTTGAGGGTGACCTCGTTGTCCTCAACCAAGAGAACCTTCAAGCCTTGCGCCCATCCCCCTGTCGGCATCGCTGGGCGGTCCGTCAAAAGGCAAAGCATGTTTTCACCGCGTTGGAGCTTAGCTTCGAACCAGAAGAGGGCACCTTGACCTTCTTCACTTTCGACACCCACGCGCCCGCCCATCGCATCTGCAATTTGCTTGCAAATCGAGAGACCGAGACCGGTGCCGCCGTAACGACGACTTACGCTCTTATCGCCTTGGTTGAAAGTTGTAAAAAGCTTCTGCTGATTCGACTTGAAAATGCCCGGGCCGTTGTCTCTGACTTCAATCCTGAGAACAAAGTATTTTTCATCGAGATCAAGCGCGCGATAGTTGATATCGATGCGACCACCGCTTGGCGTGAACTTCAACGCATTACCCACGTAATTTGTAATCACCTGACGCAGGCGAGTGGGGTCACCAGACGCCATCGTAGGAAGACCGGGATCAACGTGAGTCGAGAGCGTGATGCCCTTTCGGGCTGCAGCCGATTCGAATAGCTTTTGAGAATCCTGAGCGAGGCTCTCGACCGTGAAGTCGATTTCTTCAACGGTCATTTTGCCTGCCTCGATTTTCGAGTAATCGAGGATGTTGTTGACCATCGTGATGAGATTTTCGCTGAGAGATCTGAGGACCGTAAGCTGCTCGCGACGATTTGCATCTTTCTCAGACTCGAGAAGCGTTTCCGCAAGACCAAGGACTCCGGTCATCGGTGTTCGAATTTCGTGAGTGACAGTCGCTAAAAATTTCGACTTCTCGCTAGTTGCGCGAATCGCGGTCTCGCGCGCTTCTGCCGCCGTTGCAAAGAGCCGCTGAACCGACAGGACCATCGGGCGGAAGATCCAAATCGCTTCTATGAGAAGAAGAAGCAGCGTAAAGAAAAGAATTGCCGTATGAACGCGCCGTAAAAGGACAACCTTAGTTTCGCTGTCAGCTTGGTTTAGCTGAACCGCTCGATCAAGCTTTGGGAGCAAGTCTTCCTGAAGTCGGCGAATTTCCTCAGCTGATCTTTCGATCGCTTCGTAGTCCGTGCCCTCAGCATTCAAGATCGTTCTAATGGCGCCGATGAAGTTACGGGTGTCACGATCAAGGTGTTCCGTTTCCCTGAAGTAAAGTTCTCTGACCTCTTGGGTCGGCTCACCAAGATCGCTTCCACTCTTTGAGAGACGATCGTGATTCGACTCGAATTTATCGACGAGGTTACGCATCTTCTCTTTTAGGTCGATCTGCTCGCTCGCTTTTGCGTGCGAGTAATATTCAGTGTAAAGTGCGAGACGTTGAGACAACATCCGTTGGCGGCCGCTCACGTTGATCACAGCGGCGCGGTCACTCTGGGCCGCAATCACTTTGTTGAGAATCGCATACGCGGCAATCGACAAAAGCGCTATGAGCGAAAGCGCGAGAACATAGGACTTCGTCGTGGAGGACCGGATATCTGACGACTCTTCAGGCTGCCGTTTTTTCATAGAGATATTAAGAATGAATTCGATTAACTACAGAAGTCCCGAAAGTCGGCCTTCGACCATTGGCGAGATCGCGCAAAACCGACTATCCTGGCGCCTATGCCGGAATTAGCCGAAGTCGAAACAGTTCGAAAACAATTGGCCACGAGACTTAAGAATCACCGAATCGAAGACGTCATTCTAGACGACTCTGACCGCTACCTCTTCGCTTTTGCCAAGACCAAAGATGTGAGAACCGCCCTCACCGGTGCAACCATCAACGGTGCCGGCCGGAAAGGAAAGTACTTTTGGCTCGAGCTTGATCGTAAGCCTTGGCCGATCTTTCACTTAGGCATGAGCGGCAACATCGCGATCCTCGATCCGAAAGCAAAACAGCGAGGTCACGAAAAGGTTTGGGGTGGCGCGAAGCTTTGGTCATCTGCGGACACTGACTTTCGAGATCGTTTAGCTCATAGTCGGCTCGTGCTTGACCTAAATAAAGGCGCGGAAGTTGCCTATCTTGATCCTCGGCGTTTCGGCCGCATGTGGCTTAGTGACGATCCGCTATCACACCCACGCATCCAGAAACTTGGTTTTGACCCTCTTCTGAATTTTCCTTCGGCTCACGTGCTGGGTGAGAAACTCGCAAAAAGGAAAAAGGCGATCAAAGCTGTGCTTCTTGATCAGGGTCTCTTTGCTGGAATCGGCAATTGGCTCGCTGACGAGATTCTATTTCACGCAAAACTGAACCCGCACACGCTTGCTTCCAAATTGACGGCGAAACAAGTGCGGACGCTTCGCTCAAGCGTTCTCGCCGTCGTGAAAAAGGCCGTGTCCGTTGATGCCGATTACGAACGCTTTCCAAAGACGTGGCTTTTTCATGAGCGGTGGGGGAAGTCGAAGACGGCGAAGACCAGGAAGGGCCAAAAGATCATTCACGAGGAAATCGGCGGCCGCACGACGGCCTGGGTTCCGCAACTTCAGAAATAAGGACGGTAGCGCCTCTTAGTAAGCAGTGACGAGATCGATCCAATCTTGACCGATCTCGAGCGAAGGTGCGTCTCCATCGTCATTGTCATTGTCGAATTCGAGGTCTCCAGCTTGGACGATCTCCGTTGCCGCAGGCTGAGGTTGAGCCGGTGAGTTGAATGACGAGCTCAACGTTGCCTTGGTCATCACGATAGCCACGAAAGAGGCTGCAACAAAACTTGCAGCACCAACCCACGCGAGTGAACGACGTTTCGTTGTTCGATTGAGTTCGGCTTCGATGGCAACGAACACGCGTTCTGATTCCGCGCGCGATTGTAGAGGCGCTTCCGGCTGGTGAGACTTTAAAAAGTTTTTGAAGCTTTGATCGTTAGACTCAGCCATGGGCCTTGACCCCTTTCGATTCAAGAAACTGTGACATCACGTCTTTTCCCGCATGAACTCGCGATTTCACCGTGCCAAGCGGAATCGATAGACTTTCTGCGACTTCCTCTAACGGACGCTCATGTATCATCACAAGGACAACGACCGCTCGCTGATCGTGCGAAAGCTGTTCGAGCGCTTGCTCGACAAGTTCTCGAGCTACTTGCCTGTCTTCAACCGAACTTCGATCGTCGAAGATTTCGGGCCCTTCTTCGCCTGAGACCTCGCGCCGTCGATTGATCGACTTAAGATGATCAACCGCCGCGTTCGAGGTCACACGGTAAACCCAACTCGTAATTTCGGCTTCGTTTCGAAACTCAGATAGGCCCCGCCAGATTTTGACGAAAGCCTCTTGAACCAAATCATCTAGCGCAGGGCCGATCAACGAACGACCCGCGATCTGGTAAGCCACCTTCCGCACAAGCGGAAGGTGTTGTTCATAAAAAGTGCGAAAGTCGGTTGGCATTAGTCGTCTGACTCATCTTCGTCGTGACGATGATGGCCACCGGCCTTCAAACCTTTAAACTTTGACCGTTGTTCAGGGGTTAAAACTTCTCTCACCGCTAACACTTTATCGAAGCGTGTCGTTGCGAACTCCGACTGAGCTTTTTGAAGGGCAGCAAACTTTTGTTTGACGGTGTCTGTAGAGTCAGCCCCTTTCAATGACGCTTCAAGTTCCTCTCTCGCTTCACGCATTGCTTTGCGTTTTGGTTGAAGCACTTCGCGGCGGTCCTTATTGATCTCTTTCATCTTTGCCTTTTGCTCCGCGGTCAAATTCAGCTCAGCAGCCAATTCTTCCATTTTGCCACGGCGACCGACTTTAGTTTCATCCCTGGCTTCGGCGTTCGCGACACCCGTGAGTGACACTAAAGCTGTGAGTGTCAACGTCAATACAGAGACCTTGAGCGTTTGAATCATACAGTCCTCCTGTTAATCGTTAGACGACACAGGCCTCGAGAAAGTTCGCAGGCCACAAAAAATTCTCAAAATGAGATTTGAATCCGTCTCAATCTCCCATGCTATAAATAAAGGAGAGGTTTTCATGGCACAATATCGGATTCGCAGCTTTTCTCTCACTCTTGCCTGCGCGTTTGCGCTCGCAAGCTGCAACGCCGCTGATCCGCAGGGTGGTTACCCCAATGCGCAAGAAGCCGACAAAGTCGCGGCGGCCAAACAAACAGCCACGACGAATTCTAGCTGTACAGCCATTGCACCCTTTTATTGGGAAATCGGAAACGTCGATTCTATCTTAGCGTCGGGTACGACCGGCGACGGCTCAGTCACACGAACGACGAATATGTTGATCGGTTCGGCGTCGAAATGGCTGTTTGGTGCCTACGTCATTCAAACTCGCGGTGGCGCGCCGACGACTCAAGATATTCCGTATTTAACGATGCAGGCTGGTTACACGGACTTTGGGAACTTCAGCTGCACAAACTCTTCGACCGTCGCGGATTGTTTCAACGCCTCGAACGGAAAAGGCAATGGCAATCTAAACTCTCAATTCAACGCGGGCGACGTCGGCAAGTTCTTTTATAACGGCGGCCACTTCCAGGCTTGGGGTGTGAACGTAGGTGGCCTCTCAAACAACACTCCTACCGCGCTGACATCGAAGTATCGCTTGGCTCTCGGCTCGACCACCGGGATCACTTTCACGAGCCCGCAATTGGCCGGCGGCGCCTACATGAATGCAGCTGGCTACGCTGAATTCTTACGCCGAATTATTACGGGCCAGCTTCTGATAAAAAACTATCTTGGTGCTGGCGCAGTCTGCACGCTTCCCGGCTCGCCGAATTGCAACGCACAATCGACACCTCTCACGACACTCGCATTTCATTACTCTTATGGTCATTGGGTTGAGGACGATCCAACCGGCGACGGCTCTTTCAGCAGCGCTGGTATCTTCGGATTCTATCCATGGATCGACAAAACGAAACGCTACTACGGCGTTGTCTCTCGTTTCTCGGCCTACTCAGGATCTAATGACATCGGTAACGGTTACGCCTCTTACCTCTGCGGTAAAGCGATCCGTAAAGCTTATCTCTCCGGCACCGCTCAATGAGCGAGCCGATCTCTTTTTCTCTCGCGCTAGAGCTCATCGAAAAAGCCGCGAGTACGTGTACGCGAAACGAAGTCGAACTGGTTTCGATCAAAGACTGCGTCGGTCGAATCTCGGCGCGCGATCTAACTAGCAACGAAATCCTTCCGGCCTTCGATACCTCCGCAATGGACGGCTTTGCCGTTCGCGCAAGCGAGACGCTGAACGCGTCTCCAACTCATCCGCTCGAATTTCACGTTCGCGGCTCACTCGCTGCGGGCGATTCGTTCGCACTCGAGACCTCTTCCTCGTCTCAGCACGCAGCCTGGGAAATTATGACGGGTGCAGGTTTCCCGCCGGGGACCGACGCCTGCATTCGACTCGAAGATGTCGAATGGCTCGAAAACGAGAAGTCGAACGAAAAGAAAATCCGAATCCGCATTCCTGTTCAAGCGGGCGCTAACCGACGACTTTCCGGTGAAGACTTTCAAATTGGCTCGAAGGTTCTTACACGCTTTCAAAAACTGCGCGCAGAAGATTGTCTCGTCCTCGCTTCTCTCGGCATCACAGACGTTGAGGTTTTCAAGAGTTTGCGAGTCGCACTGATCGCGACGGGTAAAGAATTGGTTTCACCGAATGAGAAACCCACGCCACCCCAAATTCGGAACTCGACGACCGTTTATCTTCAGTCAGCGCTTCGGAGCCGAGGCATCGACTGCCGCGTCTTAGGTTCAATCGGTGATGACGAAGCCCTCTTCTCCGAAAAGGTGAAGGAAGGAATCGCGGATAAGTTCGACCTCATCCTTACAACCGGCGCAATTTCCGTCGGCCGATATGACTTCGTGCTCGAATGCTTGAACCGCTTGGGTTTTGAAACGCACTTTCAAAAAGTGAAAATTCGCC
>CAJYOV010000291.1 GCA_913776405.1 Pseudobdellovibrionaceae bacterium | reverse complement strand
CGAAAACCGGTTCGCGGTAAGCGAGCACTGGAAACGTGCAGAGGGCCGCGATGCCGGCCATAGCGAACATGACGCCGCTCCAACCAATACTCGGGAACACGGCGAGTAAGGCACCGCCGCCGATGATCATTCCGATCCTGTAGCCCGCGACCTGAATCCCGTTCGCCCAGCCGCGTTCTTCAGGCTTCAAAATGTCGACGGCCAGACCGTCCGTTGCGACGTCTTGTGAGGCTGCGATAAGGTTCGTGATCAAAAACGCAGTTAAGACCCAGGCAAGCTCGCTCACGCCGAGCGAAACGAAGCCGAGCGCGATATAAAGCAAAACGGAGAGAGACTGCAGAGGCAGAAGCCACGACTTCCTCAATCCGACGTTCCGAAAATGCAGACGGTCGACGCTAGGCGCCCAAATAAACTTAAGCGCCCAGGGTAAAGTAAGTAAGTTTGCTAGACCAATTTGCGGAAGCGAGAGGTTGGCCGTTCTCAATAGAACGGGGAGAGCCTGCGTGAAAAAGCCGTAAGGCAGCCCTTGGGCTAGGTAAAGCGCGCTTAAGAGTGTGAGCTTTTTGATTCTTGTCACTGAAAGCTTGACCGTCTTTACAAAACCTTAATAGTAAACGATGTTAATTGGGTAAATCGGAGTCGTTCGAATTGACGAGTCGGCTCACCTTCAACCGTTCTCATCTTGCATTCCGTTCGATACGGATGCACGAGGATTCACATAGGATTCAAGATGGAATCTGGCCGCAAAGTTGCCGACTTCGACGAAATCGAGTCACCCGTTTCAGACGCTTTAGAAACAGAGATGAAAGCGTTCTGTGTTGCCCACAGCTTGACGCCGCGGGAATCTGACATCCTCTCAAGCCTCGTTGAGGGCGTGGTCCGCATTAAAGATATCGCAGCGCGCATGGGGTTAAGTCCTAACACGGTGAATAATCACGTGAACTCAATTTTCGTGAAGACAAAGGCGCGTTCAAAGTCGCAGCTTCTCTCTTACCTTCTGACTTACGCCTCTGAAGAGCTTCAGGCAGCAAGAGCGCTCAGAAGAAAGCCACGCGTGGCGATCGTCGACGTGGACACACGCGAAGCCGAGACTCTTTCAGCGTCGCTCACGCCTCACGGTTTCGAAGTCGCAACGTTCGCGTCGAAGTTTCCAATGCAGGCTTGGCCGGAAGGCCTCGAGGCCTTCCAGCCAGAATTCATCGTCGTTGATCACGTTTCGGTTTCATCTTCCGACGCGCAAAAATTGATCGAGACGGCCCGCGCGAAGTGGAAGTCGCAAGTGCTCTTCTGTGGCCAAAGCGAAAGCGGTCTCGCGCGTCGAAGTGCGATGGCCGTTGGTGCGATCGATTGGGTCGCGCGTCCTTGCGATTGCTCCAAGTTGGCGCAAACGCTCATCGCGCACGCGATTCAAGTCGACACAGACTCACTGGCTCGCGCACGCGCTGTGGTTCTAGAAAAGCGTGTCCCTGCGTTCAAAAAGGCCCGCGAACTCGTCACGATCAGTCGCGAAAACTTGGGTCTTGGCGGCGTGTTTCTACCGACAGAAACGTTGCGCCGCGCGCTCGACACGGCTGTCGAGCCTGGCGATTGGATCGAATTAAAATTCAGTGTGGATTCGCATGTTGAACCCGTCGCGGCTCGTGGCCAGGTTGTTTGGCATGCTTCTGAAGGCGAAGGTGCAGGGGCGGGGGTTCGTTTCTCGTACCTTGATCTCGGCACTCAAAGCTGGCTCAGCCAATTTGTGCGCGACCAGGGTATCAAGTCCTACATCCCTGGTGGCACAAACCTCGTTCACATCTAATCGGAAGACGGCGTCAGAGTCCGGCCGCTGCGTCGTCAATCGCGGCGGTTGTTGCCGTCGCTGGGCAGCTGGCGACGCAAGCTTCACGCTCCATCTTCACCTCTGTCGATTTGCAGCTTGCTGATCCTGAGTGGCGTACGATCGAAACCTTCGAGACTATGCTCGTGATCTTCGAGCCGAACTTCGCTTTACACGCGTTGATCGCGTGAGCGACAAGGCCTTTCTCCATGACTTCAGATTCTTTCAAATAGCTCGAAGCCTTGTGTGCGTGGATGCCGATGCCGCCTTTACTCGGGCTGCTCTGGAGAATCGTGAAGTCGAATTTCGACGACGAAATGTTTTTCGCCGTGCAACCGCTCGCGCTTGTGATGCCGGCAAGTCCGAACGGATCTTTGCCGACGGAACCGACGAGAATCACGTGACCCGATTTCGCAATGATGTCACCCGGTCGAAGTGAATCCGAACCGCTGAACGTGGCGTGATCGAGACACGTCATGCCGTTTTTCTGCGGATCGAGATACATGCTCGAACTGAAGCCGCTCACGAGAACTGCGCGACTCGTCATGCTGGATTTCACTTTTAATCCAGCCGTTGCAAGCGCCATGTACA
>CAJYOV010000290.1 GCA_913776405.1 Pseudobdellovibrionaceae bacterium | reverse complement strand
GCTCGCGGAAGACGAGCCGACCGTCAAAGTCGAACCACATCTTATGCAGCAAGTGGTCTTTAACCTCGTCAACAACGCCTGCCAAGCGATGACCGATGCGGGCACAATTACGATCGAAACGACGCTAACAAAAGACGAAAGCGGTCGTGGATGGTCAGAAGTTCGGGTCAGCGACACGGGCCCGGGGATTCCGCCCGATATTCTCGAAAGCATTTTTGAACCGTTCTTCACGACGAAGGAAAAAGGGCAAGGCACCGGTTTAGGCTTGAGCATGAGCCAATCGGTGATTCAAAATTTCGGTGGTGAAATTGATGTCGTCTCGACGGTCGGGCACGGCGCAAGCTTCACTGTGAAATTACCCGTGGTGGTCCCGTGAAAGTGTTAATCGTCGACGATGAACCCCTGGTTCGAAAATCTCTGGGCCGCGCTTTTCGCGCCAAGGGTCACGATGTCAATGAAGCCGTCGACGGTTCGGAAGGTCTTTCGCTTTGGTTGAAACTGCAATCGGAGGCCACTGGCCCAGATGTCGTATTCCTCGACGTTCTGATGCCCGGCATGAGCGGCCCTGAACTTTTGAAAACGATTCTTCCGCAACTGAAGGCCGCCTCGAACGGAAACTTGCCGAAGGTCATTTTGATGTCGGCTTACTCAGGCGAGCACAACGTGACGACGGCTCAAGCGATGGGCGCAGACGTTTTCGTTCCGAAACCGTTCGATGATGTGTTTGCACTGGTTGCGAAAGCGGAAGCGCTTCTTGCTGGGAGCGCGTGATGGCTACTTACAAACGATTGAGCGAAATGTGCATCATCGTTAAGCACTCTCCGCATTGGTTGGAAAAAGACGGGGCGCAAATTCCAGGATTTCTGGTAGAAGCACATTTTCAAAACCTCTCGAACGACGGGGGCAAAAAAGTGAACGCTTTTCTAGCTTCTTTACGGAGACTTTCTTGAGAATTATCGCGGGCCGTTTTCGCGGCCGTAAACTTGTTAGCTTTCAAGCGAGCCACATCCGCCCGACGACGGATCGCGTGAAGGAAAGCGTGTTCAACAAACTCCAAGGCACCGTCGATGGCGCTCGAGTTCTCGATCTCTTTGCGGGCACCGGCAATCTCACGTGCGAGTGCATTTCGCGCGGCGCGGTGCATGTCGATGCCGTTGAGTTGAATCGCAAATCCATCGTGATCATCCGAGATAATCTCAAGCTTCTCGAAATCGAAGATGAGGTGAGCCTCTATCAAGACGATGTCTTGAAATACCTCAAACGCTACGAAGGCGAGCCCTACGACCTTGTGATCGCAGACCCGCCCTTTACGGAAAAAATGGCTGATGACGTGCTGATGGCTTTGGCTTCGAGCCGTGCCGTTGGGCCCGACACCACCGTAGTGACGGAGTCGTCATCTCATGAGAAAGTTCAAGAGTCTTACCCCAACCTCGAGAAAACGGACGAACGTGATTATGGCGATAAGCGCGTCACGTTCTGGCGGAGGCCTTAATGGCAGCAGGCATTTACCCAGGAAGTTTTGATCCGATTACGTCGGGGCACCTCGACATCATCCGTCGTGTTCAGCCGATTCTGGGCGAGGTCACGCTTCTGATCTCTCAGAATTCCAAGAAACAGTATTTGTTCTCTGTCGAAGAGCGAAAACTCCTCGCTGAAGAGGCGTTACGCGGCATTCCTGGGGTTAAAGTCGACGTCCACGAGGGTCTGACCGTCGATTACGCGAAGAAAACAGGGGCACGCGTCATTGTGCGCGGCCTTCGCGCGGTCTCTGATTACGAGTATGAGCTCGTCATGGCGAATATGAACAAGAAGCTCGCGCCAATGGTCGAAACAATGATTGTCTTCGCGAGCCCTGAGTTCTATTACGTGAGTAGTAACACCGTGAAGGAAGTGGCTCAGAACGGTGGATCTGTGAAAGATCTCGTTCCCGCCCACGTCGAAAAAGCCCTCGAGACACGTTACGCCGACAGGGTAAAAGACCTTCGCGCTCGTCAGAAAGGCGCTCCATGATCCATCTCGCTAAGCGTGCTCAGCTCCTCAAGCCGTCGCCGATTCTCATGCTTGCTGCACGGGCGGGTGAGCTCAAAGCCGCTGGCAACGATGTGATCTCTCTTTCAATCGGTGAGCCCGACTGGACACCTTACCCGAATATCAAAGAAGCCGCGATCGCATCGATTCGCGAAGGTAAATCGAAGTACACGCCAGCTGCCGGAATTCCTGAACTTCGCAAAGCGATCGCTGAGCAAGCATCGAAAGACTTGGGCATTCCGTACGAAGTCTCGCAAGTGACGGCAAGCTCGGGCGCAAAGTTTGTTTTATTCGCGGCGCTTCAAGCGATCGTAAACCCAGGCGACGAAGTGATCCTCGTTGCACCTTACTGGGCCAGCTACTCAACGATGGTTGAACTCGCAGACGGCACTCCGAAGGAAGTCGTTTGCGATCAAACGGTTGATTTCAAACTGACGCCAGAGATTTTGAAAAAAGCAATCGGTCCAAAAACGAAGGCGATTCTCCTGAACTCGCCGTCGAACCCGACAGGGAAGATCTACTCGCGCGCGGAGCTTTCCGCTCTCGCTGAAGTTTTCCGTGCGAACCCGCAAGTCGCGATCATCTCGGACGATATCTATAACCGACTTTGCTTCGAGCACAAATTGGCGCCGCACATTCTTCACGTCGCACCTGATCTTCGTGATCGAGTGATCGTGCTAAACGGCGCATCGAAGTCTTACGCGATGACCGGCTGGCGTTTGGGCTGGGCTTTAGGCCCGAAAGAAGTCATCACCGCGATGACGAATTACCAATCGCAATCGGTCAGCTGTGCAAACGCGATGTCGCAGTACGCGGCGGTCGAAGCGATCAAGAACTGCGACCCAGACGTCGCGAAGACCGTCGAGTCTTTGAAAGACCGTGCAGCGGTTCTTGTTAAAGCTCTCGAAGAGATCCCTGGCGTGAAAGTCGCAAAACCTGAGGGTGCGTTCTACCTTTGGGTCGACGTTTCAGCTTACCTCGGCAAGTCTCTCGACGGGAAGGTCATGAAGACGTCGAGCGATCTCGCCGAAGCCTATCTAAACGACCAGATGGTCGCTGCCGTTCCGGGTTCAGAGTTCGGTCTAGACGGTTACTTCCGCTTGAGCTACGCGCTCTCGAAAGAAGAAGGTAAGCGCGCGGTCGATCGCATGAAGGTTTTCTTCGCGAAATTGAAGTAACATGATGCCATGAGCATCGTTGAGCGGTTTAAGAACCGGCTGGAAGGGCTCGAGCTTGAGCGTCTGAAAGTCGCGCGCGACCGCCAGACGTATCGATTTCTCGGCTGCCTAACAGGCGTACTCTCACTTTTAAGTTTCGTCGCAAGCATCGTGGGTCAGTCTGCGCTCGTCGCCGTCATGGCTGCGTTTCTCGCGTTATGCACGGGCCTCGTCTGGCGTGCGCGTAAAACCCTCGGCGAAGCGTTTCAAGTTCGCTTCCGAGAACAGGTCACACGCGAATGGTTTCACGAACGATTTCGCTCGGCTTACCTGAATCCACCACCAGACGTAATCTCTGAAGAGTTGCGTGTCGCACTTCGCGAAGCCATCGTTCGATCAACGGCTCAGAACCCGAAAAAAACAGTGATTGAAGAACGTCTTCTTTTTGATCGCGACTCCTACTCATCACTCGTTCTAATTTTACGAGAGGGCCCTGTCCTAAAACCTCGATCACGGGCGCTCGTCTGGTGCAAGCTTCGCACGGACGAAAACGGCTTAGTCGCGTTTGTCTGGCCGCCGGCTCTCGCCACGCAGAAGAAACCCGATCTTCGTTTCTTTGAAAACGGAAAACGTGTCGGCTTGAAAGAGCCTCTCGCGACAAAGCTCGAATCTCTTTATGAGCTGGCTCGCGCGACGTGGGCAGGCCAAACCGTGCGCGTCGGCTATTCTCCACGTGGCGTCTTCGCGGGCGTGCGATTAACGCGAAGACTTTTCGAGGCACCCTTGGATCAATCGCTTTTGGATGAAGCGGCCTACGAACCATGGAGCAAGGATGCGAGCCATCTTCTTGATTCGAGCGTTCGCGATGCTCTTAATTCGATTTTCTAGGCGGCGCGATTCATATTTGAAATAGGCTTCCAGCGGAAGCGTGAGGCTAAATGTGACCAAGCCTTCTCTTGAAGTCGGTTGATTTTCGTCGCTAAATAGAGCGGTTCGACCTCAGATCCGTTATCAATCAAGGACCTTCATGAAACCTCACTTTAAAACCGTCTCACTTATAGTCGGTGGCCTCATCCTTTTCGGTTTAGCGGCTGCTTGGATTTGGACCTTGAAAACGACGGGTGCACTTTCTGATTGGCATCCCGACACCGTCGCCGCAAATCGACCGGCCGTTCTGAAAAACGACTTTTACACAAACGAAATTCAACCTGTCTTCAACGCCCGTTGTATCGCCTGCCACTCGTGCATGAATTCACCTTGTCAGTTGGATCTGACAAGCTATGAGGGTCTCGAGCGAGGCGGGTCGAAGATGGACCCGTATAATTTCCCGCTCCTAGAGCCGAACCCGACAACTCGAATCGGCATCGATGCGCACTCGGAAGCCGCGTGGCGAAAAAAAGGCTTCTTCTCAGTTCTCGATGGCAAAGAGAAATCAGTTTTGGCGCAGTTTCTAAACGCGGCGAACTTCAAAGCGCAATCGGATGGCACGCACGAGCCACTTCAAGTCTTCAAAGCTGAAGAGAGCCGCATGTGTCCTTCGAGCGACCCCGCTCAGTTGAAAGCTTACTTTCAAGCAAATCCACAAGGGCAGATGCCGTTTGGCTTTCACCCATTAAACCAAGAGACATCGGCGAAGATGACGAAATGGATCGACGACGGTGCGCGAGGCCCAACTGCAGAAGCGCTCGTTGCTCTCGGTGAGCCTCACACGGAACAGGGCCGTAAGACCGTCGCCGCTTGGGAAAAGTATCTGAATCGCACATCGTTCAAGGAGCGATTGGTCGCTCGTTACGTCTACGAGCACTTGTTCATTGCGCATGTGTACTTCGACACGATGCCAGGCGAATTCTTCCGCCTCATTCGCGCAAAGAACGAGACCGGCGCACCAGAAGAGATCGCAACGCGCAGGCCCTATGATGACCCGGGCCAGCCTTTCTTCTACCGTTTCAAAAAATACTCTCAAGCGATTGTTGCGAAGACGCATTTGCCTTACGAGCTTAGCGAAAAAAGAAAAGAGCGTTGGCAACAGCTCTTCTTCGATGTCACTTGGGCTGATGGCAGTGATCAAATGCCAGCGTACGGGCCTCAAGCGGCAAATGCGTTTCGTACCTTTAAGCGCATTCCGGCCGAGAGCCGATACCGCTTCTTATTGGACACAGCTTTCTACCATATCGCGAACTTCATCAAAGGGCCGGTTTGTCGTGGACAAACGGCACTCAATGTCATCAACGATCACTTCTGGGTGATGTTCGTCGATCCATCGCAGGACCCTTCGTCGCGTGATGCGAAAGTGATCGCAGATGCCGCTCAAAGAATGGACCCGCCGGCCGAGAGCACCGACAAGATTAAGTTGTTCACCGGATTCCGCGAAGGCTACTGGCAAACGCTGCATACGAAGTACGCGGCTTACAAGGATCGTAAAGGTCTCGTCTTCGATCCGAAGATGATTTGGGATGGTGACAAGAAAAATCCGAACGCAGTGTTAACGGTCTACCGACACTTCGATAGCGCAGAGGTTTTGTTAGGTGCGCACGGACCTATTCCTGACACGGTTTGGGTCATGGACTATCAAGTCTTCGAGGACATCTACTACAACCTCGTCGCGGGTTACGACGTGTTTTCGCCGGTGATTCACCAGTTGAACACACGGCTCTACATGGAGATTTCACGAGTCGCGTCTGAAGACATGTTCTTAAACTTCTTGCCTTCAGAAGACCGCGCGAACTTGCGTGCATTCTGGAACCGCGATGTGCCCCAAGACAAGAAACCGGTTGGGCAGAAATTTTTAGAACTCTTCGGTAAAGACGTCGAAGAAAAAATGGCGTTCGAGTACCCGTACCTTGGAACGGCGCTGAAGTCCGATGAGCCGAAGGCAGAAAATCCTGCGGCCGCGCGAGCTGCATTCCTCAATCGTCTTTTCAAAGAACGATTCACGAAAGAGGTTCGCGGTTCGCTCTCTGACGTTCAAGGTCTTGAGGTGCCAAGGAATCAAGGTGCAAGTCTCTTCGCAACAGACGATGAAGATTTCAAAGAGCTCGAAAAGCTTGTCGTAAAACCCGCAGAGTTTGCGGCTTCATTCGGAGATGTCGCATTCATTCGTGTACGGACGGGGAAGTCTGCTGGCCGTGCTTATACGATCGTGCAC
>CAJYOV010000289.1 GCA_913776405.1 Pseudobdellovibrionaceae bacterium | reverse complement strand
TACATGGACCAAACGTTCGACCCGATCCAAGTCGGTCGGCTTACGGGCATTCACTATAAATCGCCTGCGCGCACACTCTCTACGGGCGCAGCCACATACTCAGGTCTGAAGCTGGTTTCGAACTTTGACATCAACACGTCAATCTTCCCCGGCATCCAGTTCAATCGCTCTTACATTCTCGCAAACGCGGCCTTGTCGGCGGGTAACTCGACTCGGTCGAATCTTTCATTTATGCATCGCAGACTTTCGCAAAGCATGCTCCGCGATTTCCTCTGTCGTGAACTTCCGGTCTTACGCGAAAGCGATATCACGAGCTACATGAGTGCCGACGCCAACGCGCTTACATTTCGGCAAGCTTCGTCTTGCCTACGCTGTCACGCAACGATCGATCAGCTTGCAGGGTCGTTCCGCGGTCTCGGCTACATAGCGCTCGGCGACCGCACGTCGACGACTTTGAAAAAGTTCGCAGATCATGCGTCGTATTGGGCGGCAACCGCCGGCTCAAGCTCCGCCGAGACGACCGGCACCTGGGTGTGGCCAGCGGTGCCCGATGCGAGCTTCTATCTCCGTCCGCAAAAAGGTCGTTTCCTGTACCGAACCGTCGCAGGAAAACTCGTGAATCAACCTTTGTCTTCGCCTTCGGATCTAGGGCCGATTCTCAAAGATCTCGACGACACCTACACGTGCTACGCACGAAACATGTTCCGTCATTTCACCGGCGTGCGCGTAGAGCTGTTCGACCCAGGCGACCCCTCACAGTCGGCACGCATTCAGGCCATGTCGGCGAAGGACTGGGCGTATCTTACGTTCGTTACGAAACTCGGAAAAGACTTACGCGAGAAGAACAAAGCGCGTGTGGTTCTTGAGGAAATTATGAAATCGGACTTCTACCGTTCATCCGATGCTCTCGCCGGAGGCTCACAATGAGTTCGCGTCGGGCCTTTTTGAAAAATACCGCCGGTCTAGGTGCCGGTCTCATGTTCAGCGAACTTTTGCAAATCTACTTGGGTGCCGAGCAAACGCTGTTTAAGCAAGCGTATGCGGCTTCACCAACCTCGCGCCGATTCATCAACTTCCATTTGCAAGGCGCACCACCGCGTTGGCTTTTTGACCAGTGGCTCACGCCCTATGCGAACGATCCGGTCCTTTCAAGTTCGAATGCTGCACTTTGGAACCCAGGGTTTGCGACCGCGTTTGCTTCGAACGAATTCGTTTATCGAACGACCACTTATCGCGGCGTCCGTGTTCCTCACCATTACGACGTGCCCGTCACGTTGTCTTCAGGGTCGGTTCCACTCTCCAATCTTCTTGATAATATGGCCGTGATCCGCGGCTTCAATAGCTTGTCTGACGGTCACGAGGTCAATGCTCCGCTTCAGCTTTACCCCGACCCGGCCTACCCGTCCTTAAATGGTCTCGCGGCCGATCAACGAAGAGATCGGATTGCAAGTGTCGTCACGAGTTTGACGTCGACACACCCGTTTGTTTCGGGAATCGGCAAGTCGCCAACTCTCGTCACGGATCACTATCAAACTGCTAAAGGCGGTTCCCTTTTCGGTTTGATGAAAGCTTTCCAAAAAACGGCGGCGGGCTCGCAAGGCTTAACGAATCTCGACTCCATCAGCGACGTCATGTCGATGTTTGAAGACGCGGCAAAGGCCAGTATTAAAGCAAACAACGCGCGCGGCACGGCCATGGTCGATCACTTAAGAGCCACCAAAGACCTTTCGATGATGGCGGTTCAATCGCTTCTCGCAACTCAATGGTCGACCCTTTGGGCGAAGTACAACGGCACCGTTCAAGCAAATGCGAAGATTCTGAACTTCACGATCCCAGGGGTGACGGATCAAGCGATCACCACACCAGCTTCCGAATTTAAAAATTTCAACACGCGCGGTGACCTCGAAGCCAATTGGGATCTACGCCAAATGTTGAATCGTTCGGATCTTGTTGCCTGCCAAAACATGGTGCGCAGTTTCGTCATCGCCGAGTACTGCTTGAAGAACGATATATGCGGAAGCCTCGCGCTCGGCGGCGGCGATTTCCTCGGAAACGTTAAGTTCCGTTTAGCTGGTGCAAGTACCGACCAGAGCACGAGTATTGGTACCGACCAGCACGATGTTCCTGGCCGCGCAGCCGTTCTGCTTTCGACGTCCTACTATCGTGGTCTCTCTGCGGGGCTTCTCGAACTTGTGAATGCTCTCAAAGCGACTCCTTCCGCGTCGGGCGCAACTCTCTTCGACGACACTGTCATTCAAATTTCAGGCGATTTCGCGCGCAGCCCGAAATACAGCCCGACTCAAACTGCCACCTACAACCTGTCAGGCTCAGATCACGGCTGGCAGAGTCAGGTCACGACACTCATCTCAGGCTTGATCGATAAACCGATGATCGTCGGTAACATCTCGGCAAACCACGGCTACACCAACTACCGTGGCCTTTGGGGAGTTGGCAGTGCGGTTAACTTTAATGGCTCAAAAGAGATTCTTTCCCCACGTCACGTAGCGGCCGTTATTTCAAATATGCTCGGCGGTCAGAACCCGTGGTCATCAACACATCTGCCGTTCCGTGTCGTGAACGGAAAACTCGAGAGAATGGTTGAAACAGAGGTGACAACGTGAAGCACCTTCGCACCCTCCAAAAAATGACGGTGACATTCGCACTCCCATTGATGTTGAGCGGCTGTTTAGGCGGTGCCGGCTTTGGCGATCAATCGTCGGTGACTGAAACGCCGGACGACACCTTAGCGCCATCTCTTCCAATTCCGAATAACCCGTCGGAGAAAATCTCAGCAGTTTCCACGGACATTCTCGCGCAAGTCGGAAATCGCAAATTCGTCGAGTCCGTTTTGAAAAACGTCTTTCTCTCGAGCTCCGCATCAGTCGATGTAAAAACAAAGTTCAGAACTGTTCTCGACGGCTCAGTTCAAAAATTCCCAGGCGAATTTGGCGGCCCGCTCGTTCTTTACTCGACTCAAGGTCTTCGTGAAATGAAAGACACGACTGTCACCTGCGGCAACTCAACGTGCTCGAATGACGAGTTGTTGGATGCGCCTTACTGGGCGCCCTCAACACCCGCTCGAAGCGCCGCTGTGTCGTCAGCTTGTCTGGGACTGTTAGATTCCACCGCTGCTCCCGTGAGTGACGCGTTTTTGATCACAGCTGTTCAGAATCTCGGTGCAGATCTGGCGGTTGAACCATCGGCAGACCTTGTGAAGCTCATTCCGCAACTCTTCTCACCCGGTTATGAAACGCCAACTGCGCTAAATTCGGCGTCGATGGCAATCATCAGCGCACTTAAGGCAAAAAACTTGAGTGCGAAAGAACAGTGGCGCGGTGTCTTCCAAGTCCACTGTCAAAACCCGTACTGGCAGTTTCTCTAAGTTTGAAGCGCGCCAAGCTTACGGCGCGTTGTTGATCCATGTTTTGATCAGGTCTGCTTCGGACGCCGAGATCGATCCGCTGGTCGGCATCGTCTTTGGCCCGCTTGAACCCGTGCTACCCGTCAATCGATAGTAGAGTGCCGAGTTCTCCGCCTGACCCTTCACCGCAAGACCCGAGCTAAAATAGTAGTTCGCACTCACACCGCTCCAAGCCGAGTGACAAGAATGACATTTAGCCTGAATCACGTTCTGTGCCGGCGCGAAGTTCGGGTCACTGGAATTGTTAACCGGAATTTTAAGGGCTGGATCGAGCGTAATCGCGAGAGAGTTTTTCTTTGCGAGGTAGAGCAACATCGCACTCTGCTCGTCTCGTGAAAGAGCCCTCGTGAAAAAGAGAACGTCTTTCAGAGCCGCCGCAGTCACAACTGGATAGCGCGCCATCGAAAGAGGTGAGGTCGGCGCGCCCGATTGAGTGGGCGCAGCCGCTAGCGTTCCGTTTACCGTTAGATCCATTGAGGCTGGATCCTCTGAAAAAGAGACGCCCACAACAATCCACGAGGTCGACGGCAAAGCAGTCGACGACTCACTGAAATCGGAGGCGGACGTTAGATACGAAGCCGAGACCGAGCTTGAATCGAGGCTTAAATCGAAGGCTTGAGTTGAAGGGCTTGAGGGGCTCACATTGAGAACGGAGCCGCGAGCGGTCGACTTCACAAGAAAGAAAGCAGACAGAGATTTCGATGAAATCGACGCCGGGTTTGTCACGAAGTCAGCAGATGACAATAACGTCTTTGCGAGTTTGTCCGACTCACTCTCGACCTCACTCGAACCAGGAATTTGGCCCGTCAACGAGCAGCTGACGGCCGTGAACGCAAGTGAGAGCGAGATTAAGAATGAGCCTGCGGCTCGAGATCGATGACGTCTGTGTTTCACCTTCTATCTATCGGCGATTCCAAAAGAAATCTTTCGCGTCTCAGTTTGAGAACGCGGATTCGCAACGGAGACGCGAAGCGCGACGGTGCGAACGATCGACCTCCGAACGATCGACAGTAGAGCTCGCTTGGCGCTTCGCTTTACGCTCTGCGAGCGAAGCGAATGCGAGATCTTTCGCATAGCGAGCGAGATCGGGCGAAAGCTCGAGGGTGTGTCTCATAGAGACCTGTTGCATGAGATCGACGATCCACTGTTTTGACCCGGTCGAGATTAAAAGCTGTTCAACGGTTCCCAAACCACGACCGAAGGCCGTGATTTTCTTCGGCAGTTTGAGACCGACCGACATACCCCAGGCCATCCACATGTCCATCGTAAGCGGAGGGTCGCCCGGTCTCGGGTTTTTGCTCGCTTCCAAGTGAGCGCGTGCTTTCTCGATCAACTGAGCTTCTGAGATTTCATTTCCGTTCTTCTCGCTCATGGCGAAAAGGTACTTCGCGATCAAAGTCGGGTTCGTATTTTGTTTCGTCGCAAGTCCTAAGCGTACCAAGACGGATCGTTCGCTCTTCTCGATGGTGCCGACCATACCGAAATCGAGAAGCCCGACAGTCACACTGCCGTTCTCATCCTCACGAACCTTCAAGTTCCCTTGGTGAAGATCGGCGTGAAAGAATCGCGGGCCAAATAGCGCTTTTTCGATCCAGTGCTTAGCCGTCGCTTCAGCCACTTCGATCGCGGCTTGCGGGTTACGATGACGGAAGTCTTCAAACTTCTCACCTGTGAGCCATGTCGAATAGACGACTTTTGAATTCTTCGCTTTCAGTGTTTTCGCCGTCACGAAGTTCAACCTCTTGCCGCCAGCGAGTTTGACTTGCGCAGTGTAGACTTCTTCTCCGCGCATTTGGTTTCGAATGGTTTCTTGGACATCGAGCTCGGCCTTCGACATCGACATAACATCCGTCATGACCGGCCCTACGCGTGGAAAGTGGTACTTTCTTAAGACCGGATCGTTGTCGATCACCTCACCTAAGTGAATAAGACGCGGGATTTCACGCTCGACACGTTCTTGAATTTCCGACTTCAGTGTTCGTGCAGCGATCGTGATCTCTTTGCCGGTCTTCAAATCACGAACGACGCCTTTATATGTTTCCGCCATACTGCCGACGAATGCTTTTTTAGAGAGGCTGACCCACGCATAACCTTCAGGAGCGTCGCGAAACTCAGGTGCGATTTTCTCCCATGGAGATTTGAGACCCGCATCTTCCAAGGCTTGAAACGTAGCCGCAAGTGAAGGTGAAAGCCCCGGTCTCCGCCCAACGACTTGCAAGAGCTTCTGCATCTGTGGGCCAGCGTACATGACGAAGAGACGGAACAAGTCGTTGCCGGAAGAAAGATCGGGCCTTTCGATCATCGCTTTCATGACGTTGGCCGTTTCTTCAAATGAAAACGTCGAGAAGTAATTTTCGATCATGAGTTCAAAGAACCGCTGCTCGGCAGGGTTTGAAAACCGAATTGCGCCCGAAGCCACCAGCTCGCCCGCCACTGTTTGCAACGAATCGTACCGCTTTTGGAACTCATTCGAGATTTCTGCCATTAGATTTGCTTTTTGCTCAACCGGCAGCGATTTCAACTGGAGGCGGAATAAGAAGCCAGCCGGCGATTCGTCCGAGAGGAAATCGAACAGAGAACCCTGGTGAGGCGCAGGTAGTTCGCGGTCGGCCTTGCGAAAGGCTTGCGAAAAGACTTCGACCTTTTTGTCCATGAACGGCGTTACGTCGAGTGCCACGGGTGATCGATCGCGAAGCCCGCTTGAGAAGCGCGTTTCATCTTTCAAAGTTGCATAGCGACTGATCAAAGATTTCTTGAAAGATTCAAAATCGGCTTCTTGCGAGATTTTGATGTTCCGCTTCGACTTGTGGAGGAAGGCTTCGATCTCGTTTAAGATGGAGTCGAAGCGCGCAAGCCTCTCAGCCTGAGTTGCGTTTTGCACCGCAAGGATTCGAATGAGAAAGTAAGATTGAATCAAATAGCGCGAACCATTTTGCATCGAAGCCGGCGCCTGTAAAAGACCCGTTAAGTCTTTCGGGTTAGCTCCTGCAAGAAGTCCCTTCAACACCCGAAGCTCACCCGCGCTTGCTTTTAAATTCTCAAGCTTTGAGCCGCTCTCACGTTCCGATACGTCTGAATCGCCGAGCCCATCGCGATCATTTTCCGTTTTGCGATTTAAGCCTACGAGCGCTTGCCGTCTCAGATCTTTCGTAGAACCGAAATCAGCGAGGAACTGAAGCGCCTCTTTGGATCGCGGGCGCGCGCTCAAGAGTTTCGATAGGCAAACCTCGCGAACGGCTTTGTCTTTTGTAACG
>CAJYOV010000288.1 GCA_913776405.1 Pseudobdellovibrionaceae bacterium | reverse complement strand
GGTTGACGACGAAGCCAGGCATGTCGCGCGCTTCGATAAATGTCTTCCCCATTTTCTCTGCGAGTTGTCGGACAGTCGCGAACGCTTCGTCCGACGTTTGAAGCCCGCGAATGCCTTCGACAAGAAGCATGAGCGGGACTGGATTCATGAAGTGCATGCCCGCAACGAGCTCAGGGCGTTTTGTAGCAGCCGCGATTTTCGTAACCGAAATCGACGACGTGTTCGTCGCGAGGATCGCGCCTTTTTTTGCGACTTCATCGAGTTGAGCGAAGATTTTCAATTTCAAGTCGATGTTTTCAGTCGCAGCTTCAACGATCACATCGCACGTACCGAGGGCTTTCATGT
This sequence comes from Pseudobdellovibrionaceae bacterium, assembly GCA_913776405.1. Taxonomy (GTDB): domain Bacteria; phylum Bdellovibrionota; class Bdellovibrionia; order Bdellovibrionales; family JAMPXM01; genus CAJYOV01. Next base: position 2,397 of record CAJYOV010000288.1, on the reverse strand, counting down.
CTGTCGTCGTTGTGATGTTACCAAGAAGCTCTTTTTTCTGAGCTTCAGTCATCTTTTCTTTTTTGATGAGACGGTCGCAGCTTGTCGCAATCGTGTTCATGCCTTTATCGAGAGCGCCTTGGCTTACGTCCATCATATGAACTTTGAGGCCGACGCTTGCCGCAACCTGTGCAATTCCATTTCCCATTTGGCCTGCGCCAACTACACCCAACGTTTGTACGTTCATGAAAGACTCCTCTGATGAAATTCGTTAACTGTCGATTCTGTTTTTAGAGCGGTGAGCGAAACGAGTTCGCTTGCGGCGTGATTCGCCAAAGAATCAACGCGCGGTGAACATCCGGGCTCGGGCCCTCGAAGACCTGTTTCGAGCCGAAGACGTAGAGCACCGAATTTTGGTAGAGACTCTTCCAGCCCCAACCGATCATGTATTCGTTCACCTTGTCGTTGCCAGACGCACTCGGATCAAAACGATCGTAGCGTGCAAGCAAGCTGTGCGTGTCCGACGTGTCCCACTCGATGTCGAAGTGGCCGCCGCCGAGTTTGCCAGCTGCGGAGTCTTGGCGCGCATCGCCTGAAGTCACTTCTGTTAGGAAGTTGACCTTGCCCCATTGAGCTTCCGCGAAAAAGTTCGCAAGGCGAATCTTAGACGGTTGATTCACGTCGAGACCTGCACCCGCGTACGGAGTGCCACCCGTCGGGTTTGTTGATGACGGAGTTGTTGAGCCCGTTGAGCCCGAGATGCCGACCTTGAAACGACGGCTCGCTTGGTAGCCTGCGCGGAACGTGAACCACATTCTATTATCGAGATCGGTTCCGCCTTCGCCGTTATGGATCGACCAATCCGAGAACATGCCCTCGAAGCTGATGTGATAGCTCACGCCGTAATCGCGGAGATTCACAACACGGTTTGCAAAAAGTAACGAACGCGGAAAGCGCAGGCGTTCTTCGGTGTCGCCGCCTTCGAGTGAAAATGAAATCGGCACAAGCCCCGCACGCACGCGACCGTAGACGGAGTCAGCTTGCGCATAACCTTCGATCAATCCGAGTTGGTCGACAGGCTCTGGGCCATAGCGAGCGGGAATTCCGATTAGACTTCTGTTTCCGACTTTCAAAGTCGCCGAGAGGATCGGTTCACGGGTCCAGGTGACCGCTAAGAACGAACGACCTGCGTCGAAACTGCTTTTACTCGGCTCTTGATATGTGAACGTCGGCTCCAGAAAAATTCCAGAGACACCGAGGGTTCCGAGGCTCTCTTGAGCTTCAGCTCGAATAGAGATGGTTTGAGTCAGGGCGAGCCCCGTAGACAACAAAATCGCAAGTCGTTTCAACATGGTCCCCAACCTAGCTCACCGAGAGTTAAGGGTCTAGCTTGAGATCTGGTCTTGCCCCTGAATCCGCTCAGAAAACACACTAGGTCTAGATGCGTCATTCAGCTTTGATCCTCACCCTCGTTGGCCTTTGCCTTTTGGCTCCTCATTCAAGCGTGGCACTGCCCGTTTATTTGAAACCGGAGAGCCGTTTCCCTACGGGAAATCATCCTCGTAGTTGGCTCGAGAGCCGCACGCGACAAGTTCAATTCCAACGCTGGCTGCATGTGAAAACATCCGACCGCGCTTACGGTTGGATCGCAGAGGATCACGCTCTCACAGCTCTGCGCCTCGTCGATCAAGTCTCGTTGAAAGAAGATACCGTCGCACGTACGGGTCCGCAGCTCGAGGCCGTGTACGGCCAACCGGTTCTGAAAAAAGGCACGAAGGCTTTAGTCCTTGAGATTGAAGGTTCTTGGGTGCGCCTTCAGCCCTTCCCAGCTGGTGAAACGAAGCAAGCTTGGGTGCAAACCGAAAAGCTCTCACCCGTGTTTGAAGGGGCGACTCAAAAAGCATTCGTCTATCACACGACCGCGCTTCGCATTGATGGCCGCCCCGGCGCGCGTCCTTTGAAGACGTTGGAAGAAGGCGACTTCGTCCGCATCATTCGCGAAACGCCTGAATGGATCGAAGCGCGTTCGGGCGACATTCAAGGTTGGGTTTCGAAAGCGGATGTCTGGCGTTCTGGCGATCTCGGCGAAAAGGGCGTGCGTCCGCTATTCTCTCTCGCGCCTCTTCGCTCAGGGCCCTACCCTTACGCAAATCAAGTTCGATCGTTGTCGATGACGATGAAGATGGATGTGTTGAAATCGAAGAGCCTTCGTTGGGGTCAGGTTGCGCTGAAAGATATCGGCGAAGCTTGGTGGCCAATGACTGAAACGGATGAGGATCCTGTGAACAAAGTCGTTCGCACCTCTGACGTTTTAGAGAAAGTGAAAACGGTCGAGCTCTTCTCACGCAAGATCTTCGACATGGCGACATCGAAAGCGATTCCGAATTTGAAGTTCGTTTCGGCGGAAGGGATCTTCCG
>CAJYOV010000287.1 GCA_913776405.1 Pseudobdellovibrionaceae bacterium | reverse complement strand
CTTTGATTTTAAATTTGCCGACGGTCACAGGTGTTACACCGGCTGCCTTCAGACGCGCTTCTAGTTTTTCGCGACCCGTTTGGCCGTAGTTCGTGTCGTCACACAGAACAGCTGGTTTTTTAAATTTTCCAACTTTAAGTGCCTCGTTCACCATCATCTCGGATTGAACATCTGCATTCGCGGCGAAGTGAAAAACGTAGTTGTCTTTCGTTTCGGCGAAGAGCTCATTTACACGCGCACCTTCTGAAACGTTAATGATCATCGGGATCTTTTTTTCGTTAGCGTAGCGTGAAGCCGCGTTCGCAACACCCGTATTGATCGGACCAAGAACTGCGACCACACCTTCTTTGTCGATCAACTCTTGCATGATTTGACCGCCACGCTCGTTCTTTGCTTCGTCGTCGCGTGCCACCATCATAAGTTTTTTGCCGTTCAGACCGCCGCCGGCGTTGATCTGATCGATCGCAATCTCAACACCGTTGCGCATCGATACACCCATGGGTGCTGATCCGCCCGTGAAGGGCCCAATCACGCCGATTTTAATTTCGTTGGTGGACTCTTTTTTCGTACAGCCGAACAGTGTCGACGCTAGAGTTGCGACGACAGCCATCGCGATTGAAGTGCGTTTCAAGGTGATTGCCATGCGTGGCCTCCGTTAGTGCAAAAAGCGTAGGTATTGCGTTCTCTGGTCCTATCGTAGGTAAAGAATCGCGCTCCGACAAGGATGACGGCACGCACAACACTGCCCGCGAACGTTCCTATCTAGAAAGTTATCTCTCTCATCACACAAAATCTTGATTTACGTGAGAAGCGCCGACCTAAATCGAAATTGTAATCTTCGTAGTCTGGAGGCTCTGATGGCTCGCTCTCTTACTTCAGTACTCACGCTCTTGGTCTCGGTCTCTAGCCTTCTTTTTTCGAGCGGATGCGCCTCAACTCAACTGACCGTCGACTCAAATCTCGATGGCGCACCCACGACGAAGGCGTTTTACATCATCCCTGGCAATAAGGGCGTGAGCTCCGACGATTTAGTCTTCAAAGAATACAAAAGGTACGTAACAAACGCGCTGGTGAAAAAGGGCTTCACTCCGACCGACGATGCGACGAAGGACTTCCTCGTTATTACGCTTAACTATGGTGTCGGCGAACCTGAGAAATCGGTTCGCTCCTACGCCGTGCCCGTCTATGGATTCGGCGGCATGGCTGGCTATGCAACTTATAACGGAATCGGTTACGGCGGCCTCGCCCGTACCGTCGCACCGCCGCTTGCGACGATGCCAGTTGGTTACAACACAGTCGTCGAAGAAGAGACGAACTACACGAAGTCTATTGTGATTACGGCTTACGAGAATTTAATGAGCGTAAAACCAGGCAAAGACGGCAATCGCGAAGCACCGATGAAATGGCAAACGCGAATCACTTCAACGGGAGAAAGTTCGGACCTTCGCGACTACTTCCCGGTCATGATCGCGGGCGCTGTAGACAAGATTGGCACCGACACGGGAAAGGCGATCTCGAAAAACGTCAAGATGAGCGAAAACGACCCGCGGCTTTGCGCGATCAAAACGGGTCGCAGTTGCTAATTCGGAACCTCGAAGGATTCTGTATGAGCTTACGGCTCGATTTGCGAGAGATTCAACCTTTGCAAAATATCTGCATTGATGGGCCTCTTGGCGTCCCAGAAGATGATCGAATTTAGAAACGATTGAGCATCGCTCGTCGCGAGTCGCTTTAAGACAGCGTTTGCTTGTTCTTCCGATTCGCACGGTAAGAAGTAGCATGTGTCATCCAGAATGACCGGCTTGTCATCGCGAGGCCCAAGCTTGACGAAGTTCAGCTTCTTATACAAGCCACTGATCGCGACTTTCCACGGCGCGAAGGTGTATGGCCCAACGCCGAAGATCGAGAACGCTGGCTTACCACGGTAAATCGAACTTTTACGCCCATTCAACTGCGCTTGGTTCATCTGGAGGTAGCGCCAGGTCTTTGGTGCGACTGCTTCGATCTCGTTTGTGGATTCGCCGATCGCTTGTTGCGTAACAAGGACGAATGCATCGGCGGCGCGCAGGGCGGCGATCAGGCGCATCAGTTGGTGGATGTCGTGGA
>CAJYOV010000286.1 GCA_913776405.1 Pseudobdellovibrionaceae bacterium | reverse complement strand
GAATTCAGTCGGGCCCGATTTATCAAGTGTCTCTTGCGCAAGCTTCACGAGGTGAGCAGCGTCAGAAGTGATCGCTTTGAATTTCGATGAGCCTGACTTTGCTTTTTCGCGAGCGGCTTCCATATTTTTCATGAAGCCGTCTTCGTCGATCACGAAGCCTTTTTCTTCCGCCATGAGGCGCGTGAGATCTACTGGGAAGCCGTAGGTATCGTAAAGTTTGAAGACGACATCGCCCGCGATTGTCTTTTGATTTTTAGACGCCAGTTTTTTGAGTTCGCCGTTCAAAATCTCCGTGCCCGAATCGAGCGTCGTGATGAAGCGCGACACCTCATCGTTCACGTTCGTCGTGATGAGATCACGCGAACGTTTCAATTCTGGGTAAACGCCGTTCATCTGTTCGATCACTTTTTGAACGGTCGTGTTGAAGAGTGATGGGTCGTTTGTCATTTCGCGACCGTAACGAATCGCCCGGCGCATGATTCGGCGAAGAACGTAACCGCGCCCCTCATTTGACGGAAGAACGCCGTCAGACATCAGGAACGCTGTTGCACGAGCGTGATCGGCAACAACACGAAGAGCCGCAAGCTGACGAAGAACCTGTATGCGGTCAACGCCTTTGACCTTCGCGTCTTTCGTGAAGCGCGCAAGTTTCTCGAGTTCGAGAAGCTGGTGGAAATCCCAACCAGCCATCTTCGCCGTCGTTTCAATCGTCGGGACGAAGAGGTCCGTATTGAAGTTGTTGTAAGTGCCTTGAAGAACCGCAGCCCAGCGCTCTAAACCGCCGCCTGTATCAACCGACGGTTTTGGAAGGGGGTGCTTGCCGGTTGCGTCTTCGTTGTACTGCATGAAAACGTTGTTCCAGATCTCAACGTAACGATCGCCGTCGCCACCCATTTTTGAAGGGTTGAAAGGATCGTCAGCTTCGGCGCCGTGATCGTAGAAGATTTCCGAGCAAGGACCGCACGGGCCGACATCACCCATGCGCCAGAAGTTGTCTTTTTCGCCGAATCGGTAGATGCGATCTTTCGCGACGCCTTCTTGTTTATGCCAGATGTCTGCGGCTTCATCATCGGTCTCGAAGACCGTGACGTAGAGCTTTTCTTTCGGGATACCGAGTTCTTTCGTCAAAAGATCCCAAGCCATGTGGATCGCGTCTTTTTTGAAGTAGTCGCCGAAAGAGAAGTTGCCGAGCATCTCGAAGAACGTGTGGTGACGAGCCGTGTGCCCGACGTTTTCCAAGTCATTGTGTTTGCCGCCGGCACGCACGCATTTTTGCGAAGTCACTGCGCGCGTATAGTCGCGTTGCTCGAGACCCAAGAATGTATTTTTAAATTGGTTCATGCCCGCGTTCGCGAACAGAAGTGTCGCATCGTTTTCTGGAACGAGGCTTGAGCTTGCGACTTCACGGTGCCCGTGTTTTTTGAAGTAGTCGATGAACGTTTGGCGGATGTCGTTTGCTTTTACCGGATTGTTCTTAAAATCGGCCATGGGACTCTCACTTTTCTCGGGAAATTCTCTCACGTGCGAAAGGCGTCTCTTTTTATCTCGTGAACTCGGGGTTTAACGCAAGACTTTGCGGATCGTTTCGATGTCGAACCCGCGGTTCGCCAGAAGGCGTTGAGCTTTTGCTTTTGACTCGAATGGCAGGGGGCCGTCGGTCTCGAAGTCATGACGAAGTTTCGAGGCGATGATGGCTTTTGCGCGCTCGACTTCCGCCTCTAAATCCTTTGCGACGGGAGGCAAACCCTTCGACTTCAGAAACTGGTTCACAAAGCGGTGGCCTTTATTTTTTCGACCCAGCTCTGCCGCCACGCGCTCGGCGATCTCCTCAGGGGCTGAGAGCCAATTGTTCTCGCGCACGTGCGTAATTGCGTCCTCAACATCGTCTTCGGCGTAGTCGCGGCTCAATTTCAATCGCAGTTCTTGTTCGGAAAAACCACGGCGAGCGAGGAAATCCATCGCTTTGTGACGCGCGCTTTTCCCGCGTCGCGGGCTTTTGCCTTTTTTAGCTTCCTCAATTTCGGCTGAACTGAGCGCGAAAGGGCTCACGTCGTCTTCAGAATCCTGCGCATCCTGATCGGAGCTCTCGTTTGGAGATCCGGTCAGGCTCGATTCATCGTCGGCCCCTGGCTTTGGTTTTTCGTATTTACGGCCGAAGCCTCGAGTTCGTAGCGCCACCAGAAGTCCTTTGGGCGCTTACGATTTGCGCCATTACTCTTCGGGAAGTGGATCGTCGGAATCGAGTTCGAGTGTTCCGAGATCCAAATTTCCGCGAACGCGTTTGTTGAGATCGCTGTTGTCGTGCCACTGCGGGCTTCCGCTGGCAACGCCTGCCGCGCGAAGATTGAAATCTTCCGGGTTGGTCGACAGTCTCAGCGCCTCATCATAGTCGATTAAGTCTTGAGTGAGAAGATCCATCAAGCTTTGATCGAAGGACTGCATTCCAAACGTTTCGCGGCTTTCTTCGATTGCGACGCGAAGCTCATTTGTTTTCTCCGGGTCTTCGATCATCTCCTTCACGCGTTGGTTGGCGATGAGGATTTCAACCGCAGGCACGAAGCCTG
>CAJYOV010000285.1 GCA_913776405.1 Pseudobdellovibrionaceae bacterium | reverse complement strand
TCTTTCGGCACGAGAATCGACTTCCCGTTGTCGACGAGTTTGAATGGAACGTTCTTACCCTGCAGTTTTTCGACGATCGTCGCCGTTTGATCCGCAGGGATGTTGTTCATCAGAGGCACGTAGTCCGTACCCGAGACCATGACCATCATGAAGATGGCGCTCGCCGCAACGATCATCGTTGCAAAAAGCATCGAGAATCGCTTTACCGGCGTGAGGTTCTTATAGAACTCTCGGAATTGAACAACTAGGTTCCTGAACAAACCATTCATCTAATCACACCTGCATCTTCATCACTTCCTCGTACGCGGAAATGATTTTGTTACGGACTTGAACCATCAAACGAAGCGCGATGTCCGCTTTCTCTGCGGCCATCATGACTTGCGGGATATCCGATGTTTTTCCAGTCGCAAGATCTTGCGCCTGTTTATCTGCTGTTTTTTGGAGTGTGTTGACGTTACCGACCGCCTCTTTCAGCGTGTCTGCGAACGACATTTTTGTAGGATCGGACTGACCGGGAGAAAGCGGCTTTGCGACTTGAAACCCATCGTTACGAGTTTCATTGGTCGTTTTGCCCGTGTCGAGCAACGACTGCCCGCCTCTGATTTGCAACCCATCCATGAGTCGATCCCTCTTGTTAGCGCATCCTGCGCCGAGAAGTTTAAAGTTCTTCTTTAAGCCTCTTCCTAAATTGTAGCGTGAATTTCAAGATTATCGCTACAGACTTGTGGTCGGGAAAAAGCTTCCTAGTCCTTAGTTATCCATTCACGAACTGTCGGTGCTAGAAACCGTTGCTTTCAGCCTTAGCGGCCAAGCTCAAGCGATGTCATAGCCATATCTTTTGTGGCCTGCATGGCCGAGACGTTAGCCTCGTAAGCTCGCGTGGCCTGAATCATATTCGCCATCTCTTCCATCAAGTTGATGTTGGGGTAAGCAACATAGCCGTTTTCGTCGGCGTCTGGATGGTCTGGCTCGTATTTCATGAGCGGCGCTTTTCGGTCTACCGCGATATCGGTGACCTGAACGCGAGCTACATCTTTTTGAGGCGGGCTTGAAAGGATTTCGCCGAAGCTTTTTGCTTCTGGCATCGCTTCCAGGACCACATCTTTTTTGCGGTACGGGCCACCTTCTGGTGTTCGCGTCGTGTTGATATTGGCGATGTTCGACGAGATGGTATTCATGCGCATTCTCTGCGCGGTCATACCGCTCGCACTGACTCGCATTCCCGTAAGAATATCCATTATCTACCGCCGTCTGTTGCTGCGTATTTGAGAGTCGCCATCTTCTTATTGATCAATTGAATCGCCGCTTTATACGCGATCGAGTTCTCCGCGAGCGACGTCATCTCTTTTTCGAGGTCGACGGTGTTACCGTCGTTGTTAGGACTAACGTCTGGGTTCTCGTAGATGTCCGCTCGAGCGCGTGAGATCGCGCCAGGACCTGTCGACATGTGACCCGGCTCTGAACCTTCGATCTTGGAATCCTCAAAATCGAGGGCGCGAACGAGCGCATCTTCGAAATCCATCTTCTTCGCTTGATAACCAGGCGTTTCCGCATTGGCAATGTTCGCCGAAATGATGTTGTTCTTCGTTTGGCGGAAATTTAGCGAAGCGCCGAGCGCCCGCGTGGTTTTATCGAATAAATCAGCCATCGATCCCTCCGATCTCGTCTTGATTCGAGTTGTACGAGGCTGCTGGCGCAACACCGTACTCATGGAGCTTATTTCTCAACGTGCGGATGCTAATCCCTAGAAGTCGCGCCGCTTGCGTTCGGTTTTGCGCGGTGTGCTCGAGTGTTTTCATAATTAAGCGGCGTTCCGCTTCTGAAATCGTGATGCCTGCTGGCAAATCCCATTCAGGCGCTTTCGGTTCAAAGCCCGCAATCAAAACATCATCCGCGCCGAGAGAGGCTGATGTCGACATCAACACCGAACGTTCAATCACGTTCTCAAGTTCACGTACGTTACCCGGCCAGTTCCACTGCTTCATTTTCACGAGCGCGTCTTCTGACAACGCTTTTGGCGCTTTGCCATTGAGGTGGCTCGAAACTTCAGTAAAGAAGCGAGCGAGAAGTTCAATATCCTTCGGGCGCTTGCGGAGTGCCGGCACATTGAACGGCACGACATTCAAACGGTAATAAAGATCTTCGCGAAACTTGCCTTCGCGAATCATCTGCGGAAGATCGCGGCTCGTTGTTGCAACAACACGCACGTTGATCTTCGTTGCCGCTTTCGCGCCGATTCGCTCGATTTCGCCGTCCTGAATGAGTCGAAGAAGTTTTGCTTGAAGAACGAGCGGAACGTCACAAATCTGATCGAGAATAAGAGTCGACTCGTTTGCGAGCTCGAACTTACCCGGCTTGGTTTGATCGCCAAAAAGTTCGGCCTCTAAAAGCTCGCCTGGGATCGAAGCGCAATTCACAACAACCAAACGCTTCGATGCGCGCGGGCTTTTATCGTGAATCAACCGAGCTAAGAGGTCCTTACCCGTACCACTTTCACCTGCGATCAAAACAGTTGCACGGCTTGCGGCTACGTTCTCGGCCATGATGACCAAACGTTTCATTTCCGGATCCGCTGTCTTGAAAGTTTCTCTCACGCTTCGCTCCATCCATGGACGAGGTTAGATTTCGGCTTCTGTCTCTTCACCGCATTCATCTTGAATGCGGGCTCTCTATCGGAGTGAAGACGCGGCCGGGATTCTGTTTAAATACTTCTTATATTCCGTTTGCCATTTCGCACCTTGCATCTGCTCGGTTGCGAGTTTTGCCCAGAGACCGTCTTTCTCAGGCTTTAGTTCCGACCAAGTCTTCTCAGCCGACTTCATGTCGCCATCTTCGTAAAGAAGCTGGCCGAGCTTATAGCGAACGGACGCGAGTGGACGAGACTCCCCGAACGCTTCTAACAGAGCTTCATAAGTCTTGACCGCTTCAGCACGATTTCCCCGAGCGACGTAGAGTTCACCGCGAAGCTGAAGTGCTTTTGCGTAAATGTCGTCAGAAACCGACTCATTTTCTTTCTTCATCGCGATGATCTTTGCTAAGTGCGCGTCGGCATCGGCGAATTTTTTCGTTGCACCTTGAAGCCGCGCGATTCTCAAGTGAAGAGGCGATGTCAAACCTGCATCGCCCTTCCAAGCATTGAGAAGTTCCGTCAAGTACAAGCGGGCCGCGTCCGCTTGGCCGCGAGCTTCTGAGACATCGGCTGACACTTCGGCAAATTCAATCTGCTCAGCCGGCTTCAACTGCGCGACAGCTTTAATTGCTTTCAAGTTTGATTCAGCCGTGCCGAAGTCTTTCATTTTCGATGCGACCGCCGCCAAACGAAGATTGATTTGATCTTCTTTCGGAATGTCTTCGTAAATACCTTGTTCGCGTTCTTTGCCTGACTTCGCGAGATCCTGGCGGCGCTTCAAAGAATCTTTGTAGGCTGCGGCTGCATCTTTAAAGACACCCGCCTGCTCGTAAGCACGGCCCACCGCAAACCGCACGTCGATGCGGTCTGTGTTTTTCAACCAACCGTTGGTGTTCTTCGAATACTCACGAAGACCTTCCATAAAATTTCCGGCCGCAACCGAAGCACCGATCTCATCCGCGATATTCTTTTTGATCCGCGACGTAATTCTGTCTTTATTCTGCGACTGAGGATTCTTCTGATAGTAAGAAATGAGGTCATTCGCCGCTTTCTCATATTCGCGACGAGTATTGTAGCCATCCGCAAGAAGAAGCGTCGTGAACTCTTCGATTCCCGGCAATTCAGGTTTTTTCTCAGCGAGATTCTCACCAATCTGTTCGCCGCCATCTGCGCTCTCTCCGTGAGCTTCAGACGCTGGCGCACGCTCTTTCTTCGGGCGATTTGCGTAGCGCTCCGTGATCTCAGCGATTTCTTTAAGGCCGCTTGAAAGTTCTTTGTCTTTCATTTCCGGTAAACGCGAGACCAACGTGCGAATTCGTGCGATGCCGGCACCTGGAGTCGAACGGAAGCGGAAGAAGCTCTCCATGAAAGCGCCTTGAGCTCGCTTCGAGTCAGCGCCCAAAATGCCAAGCAATTCGCCCAAGCGAGTCATCGCGTAGCCACCATGCAGGTGATCCGGAAACTTCACGAGGAAAACGCGGTAGCTCTCAAGCGCATTCCGATAATCAGCCATCGTGAATTGAGCTTCAGCAATGTTGTAATACGCGTTTGGAAACTTTAAAACCGAGTCCGGAAACTTCTTTTGTGAATCGCGGTAAAGAGCGATCGCCTTCTCGTATTCTTTTTTGCGGAATGCGATGTCGCCTTTACGGAACGAGGCCTCTTGGCGAACGCGCGCCGTTTTTCCATTCTTCTCGATGTCCTCGAGCATTTTCATCGAGTCATCGAATCGGTTCAATTTTAAGTACGCTTCGGCCGTCGCGATGTTGACCTGGTCGATTTGCTTCGCTGTCGGATAAAGGCGCGAGAATCGCTGGAACGCCTTGAGAGCACCGAAGCTGTCTCCGCGATCTACGTAGCTATAACCCATGAAAAGAAGAGTGCGCGGCGTAATTGGTGATTTCGGGTATTTCTCCGTGAGCGACTGGTAATCGACCATCGCCTTCTCGAAGTCGACGGCCTGACCCTTTTCGCGCCACTGCGCTTCGTAAGTGTCGGCCAACATATAGCGAAGAATTTCGTCGTACTCGCTCTCTGGGTACTTTTTCAAGAAGTCTTGCGCCGTCGTTAAGAACAACGCTCGTTTTCCCGGGGTCGAGAATAACGTCAAGATGATGCGCGCTTCTTTATTCTCACGCGTGTCGCTGGGCACGATTTCGTAAGTTGGCGGCGCATCGATCAGGGCTTTAAGTTGTGGATTGCCCAGATCGAGCATCGGGAACGGAAGGTAGTAATTCCCCTTCGCTTTGAAGATCGAGTCTTGCGAAACTTCGTAATCTTTAATTGTGAAACGAGTGAACTCTGGATCACCGCCATCGAAGATCCCGTGCTCGAAACCTTTCGCACTGCTGATTTCTTCTGCGCGTGACGGCTTCTCGCCAGCCTTCGTCTTCGCTACGAGAGGAAAATCGGTTCCTGCCGGCGTACGTCCCAGAATCGTGTTCGAGATGTCTTTCACAGACCCCGACGAGGTCTCGTCATCGTCTTCAGCGGCATCCGACTTCGCCACTTTCTTCTTGGCTGCTGACTTCGTTGGCAAAGCGTCGGCTGCTTTTTTCTGCGGAGATTCTGGCGCTTTGGTTTCGACCGGATCTTTCGGGAAGAAGTCGACGATCAGTCGCGAAGGCTGTTCGGTGATGTAATCGAAAAAATCAGCATCGGGTGCCGTCGTGAAAGAAACCTGTGCTGCACCATCGACGCCGTTTTCCTGAACTTTTACGCTCTTGATAATCGGATCGTTGATCAGACGAAGCTTTGCGAGCGCATCTGGTTTGAGGCCTGCGAGATTAAGAACCACATTTCCTGAGGCATCTTTACGAAGATCGTACTTCCAATTGCTTGAGCCCGTGAATTCGAGGTGGCTCGCATCGCCGATTCGGCTGAAGTTGACTGAAACCGAGCTCGGTGCTGCAGCGAATGCTTTTTCAAAACCGCCAATCAGGACAGCGCTAAGAACCAGCGCGAGACTCAAGATCCAAAGCAGAATCTTTGAGACTGTTTGAGACTGAATTTGGCTTTGACTAGACTCGACTTTCACCTGGCCCCACTCGCAAAAGAGACACTTCCAACTCTTTGTAGGAGCACAAGCGATGCCAAGCTTCGATGCAGTCGTGGTAGGCAACATCAGTCTCTCATATCCGCCACGCTTGTTTCCATCGAGAACTCGACTCTTTGAACGTCGGGTCCCAAGGTGAAACTGGATGTTTTGCGAGACAAAGAACTGACGCCAGTTCTTTAACGCTCAACGAGAATTTGGCGCCCGAATAAGACCAAGTTGCGACTTTTGTCTGACCAAACATTTATTGGCATGTAGAGTAGCGATTTGAGACATTTTAGTAAGTCACATCCTAAGTGTTGCACCCAAAGTGAGCCCACAAATCATGAACTCGTTCGCACCTCGATTCTCTCGCGCCATTTTCTCATTGACCCTCATCGCTCTTGCGAGCGCTTGCGTGTCGGTAAATCTGGGCGGCAAGGGCCCCGAGCGCTCAAAGAATGTTTCCTACAGCGCGCCTGGGGGGCCGTTCCAACAGCTCAAAAAAACAGAGGCCGATGCCGCTTGGCAAAACTTCTCCAATGGCAATTCGATTAGCTATCTCTCGACCTGCAACGAGTCTGCGGACCCAAGCTTAGAAACAGCGACCGAAGAAATGATTTCGGTTTTGGGCCCGACAAGAACGCTCACTCAAAAGTCTTACATGTTCGATGGCCGCGCAGCTCTAGACACACAGGCTGAAGCGAAGGTCGAAGGTGTGCCAACAAAGATGCGCACGCTTGTCTTTAAAAAGAATGGTTGCCTCTACACGCTCAGCTTTCTCGGTGTAACGAAGAACTTCGATCAAGACCAAAAATACTTCGACGGCTTCGTCAGAGGGTTTTCAGCTCCATGATCGCAGACTTCGCAACATCCATCGGCGCCCGCATGCTGACCGTCGCTCGAGCGACAGGATCCTACGGCCTTCTTTTCAGCAGCGTGATTCGCGAGTTTCCGAAGCGCCCGTTTTATTTCAAACTTACCGTCGAGCAGATCTATCACATCGGTATTAAGTCGATCGGTATCGTGTTCGTCACCGCGTTTTCGACCGGCATGGTCATGGCTCTTCAATTCGGGCTTGGCCTAGAGAAATTCGGCGGAAAACTCTACGTTCCAAAAATCGTGTCGCTTTCGATCGTGCGCGAAATAGCTCCCGTCTTCTGTAGCCTGATGCTAGCTGCGCGCGTAGGTGCCGGCATCGCATCCGAGCTTGGCTCAATGACGGTGACCCAACAGATCGACGCAATTCGTGCTCTCGGCACATCGCCCATCAAGCGCGTTGTCATCCCTCGTATTTTAGCCTGCTTGATCGCTGTCCCCCTGCTCGCTGCGATCGGCAACTTTATCGGTATCGCGGGCGCTTTGATCGTTGGCGTCTCCGAACTCGGGCTCGATCCGATGTTCTTCGTTCAGAAAGTTCTGACGACCGTCGTAATCACGGATTTTGTAACCGGCTGCTTGAAGACTTTTTTCTTTGCGTTCTTTATCAGCGTCACGTCTTGCTACTTTGGCCTCAACGTCAAAGGCGGTACCCAAGGCGTTGGTAACGCGACTCGTGCAGCTGTCGTTACGTCTTCAATTATGATCTTGATCGGCGATTTCTTTTTAACCAAAGCCTTCTTCCTGATGTTTGAGAAATGACGGCGCCGATGACAAACAACAGCGAGATTGTCGCAGAATTCAAAGACTTCAGAAAATCGTTTGGCTCTAAAGAGGTTCATAAAGGCGTTTCGTTTCAACTCAAGAAAGGCGAATGCTTAGGCCTCCTCGGCGGCTCTGGGCAAGGGAAGTCCGTCATTCTTCGCTCGTTGATCGGCCTCGAAAAACCCGATTCGGGTCAGGTCCTCATTGAGGGTCAAGACATCGTCCCGATGAATGAAGAACAGCTCATCGAGATCCGAAAAAAGGTCGCTTACGTTTTTCAGAACGGCGCCCTTTTCGACTCGATGTCCGTTTACGAGAATCTCGCCTATCCGCTTCGCGCACACACAAACATGCAAGAAGACGAGATCCGACAACGCATTAGAGAACTTCTTGCGGAATTTGGTCTCTCCGGGAACGAGCAAGTTTCACCCGCAGCACTTTCGGGCGGTATGCAAAAGCGAGTGGGTCTGGCACGCTCGATCATCATGCAGCCCAAGATCGTGCTATATGACGAGCCGACGGCGGGCCTCGATCCCTACAACACGATTCGAATTCAAGAAATGATCCTGCGGCTGAAAGCAAAAGGCGTGAGTGCGATTTTCGTAACCCACGACATGCCGAGCGCTTTTGCCGTTTGTGATCGTATCGCACTTCTCTTCGAGGGCCGGATCCAAGCGGTCGGCACTCGTGAGCAATTAGAACAGCAACCTGACAGTAAGCTTACGCGCTTCGTGCGCGGCTTAGAAGTTTGACCGGAGCCCTGAAGATGGAAAAGAACTCAGTTCGTCTCGAATACAAAGTCGGCCTCTTCATCGTGATCGGTCTCGTCGCCGTCATGGCCACGATTCTCTTACTTGGCGGTCAAAAGACCTTCTTCACTCGCTACACGCATATCAAAGCCCGTTTTAGCGAGGTCTCGGGCCTCTTCCCGGGAAGCGTTGTGAGTCTCGCGGGTGTGAACGTCGGTAACGTTGAAGAGATTGTGTTTGTTGCCAACGACAACAAACTCGAAGTCACCCTCAAGATCGACCGCAAATTCGAAGATCGTTTGGTTGAGAAGACAATCGCTGAAGTTCGCACGCAAGGTGCCCTCGGTGACAAATTCGTTTACCTCGAACCAGGCCCGATTACCGGCAAAAAACTCCCAGACGGAGCGCTAGTCGAGTCGAACGAAGCCGATCTCATGAAACTCTTAACATCACGTGAAGACGGCGTGGCTCGCATCGTCGATCTGATCAAAGAGCTTCACATCTTAGTGGCATCGATTAACCAGAACGGTCAAATCGGTACAACGATCAAGAAGCTTGGCTCTACACTCTCGCAACTGGACGGTTTGCTAGGAGATATTCGCGGCGAAATCCCTCAGAATCATAAAGTGAGAACGGCGCTCTTAAACCTGTCGTCGATTCTCGAAAAAATCGATTCCGGCAAGGGCACTCTCGGTTCGCTTGTAAACGACCCGGCAATTGCGCAAAGCTTGAAGTCGCTGCTTGGAGCGTCTCCGCGCAACAAGTATATGAAAGACATGCTTCGCGAGACGCTACAGCAAAGCGGCTCGAAATAAGTTTTTGGAGTTTCGGTGAGCAAGTACAGAACGACGCGCCTCTTCGCGCTACAAGTCGCGAATCATGACACTTACTGGAGCGGCCCGCTGCGCGATCCAGAGAAGAACCGTCTGAGAACGTTTCTGAAGTTCTTGATTATCTTGCCCGCGATCATTCTCTTCTTAATGCCGTCATTCAAAATCGGCCGCCTCGTTTTCCGTGCCCCTACGTTCACGATTCCAAATTCCGCGAAGCAAGGCTCGGTCTTTACTCTCCCCGTCGAAGATGACTTCGAGTCCGTGAAACTCGAGGGCCACTCTCTTCCTGAAATTAAATCGAAGAATCCGATGTATCTCGCGGCCGTGAACACGGCCTCACCGATCATGGATCTCGTTCTCACGTACAAAGCACCTTCAACTGAACTGACTCTGAAGTCGCTGATCCCAAAGTTCGATCACCCGACTTACTCGGTCTATGCCACGCAGATTAAAGTCGAACATCCGACTGCGGCCGAAGACGCTCAAGCGATCGCAAAAGAACACGCACGAGCGAAAGAAGATCCGGCACGCCAAGTGAACTCGATTCCTGTCGATCCAAAAATTTACTCGCGTACCGACGGCACGATCTCTGCGACATGCTGGCAAGCCCCCGTGCTCGAAGAAATTCCACAACTCGGAATCCGTCAAGGTCGCAGACCTGGGCCACGCATGGCCACGCTCTCAGCCGCAGGTTCAGGCGAAGTCGTTCAAATCGGTATCACGAATGGAACCGGCTCAGAAAAATCGGTCATCCTGTATCACGGCGGCGGTGTTTACACCCGCTATCACGGTGTCAAAGATTACCGAGTTCGTCGCGGCGACCGAGTTCAAGCAGGCCAAGCGATTGCGGTCGTTGAAGCTGGCAATGTGAAGAAGCCTGCGACACCTCGTTGGGATCTGCACATGGGCGATACGGAGCTTAATCGCGAGAGCTTCCTGGCGTTGTCGTCGCAGCTCTGCGATTCAAAGTAAACTTCACGCCTTTTGCGTACTCTTTGCCTAAGTGGGCATTCACTTTTTCACGAATCGCTTCTTGCATCGGTGTGAGCTGCTGGATCCACGCGGGATGGCTCACCCAGATGAACAGAACTCCGCGCTCCCATGCGCACGGAACCGTATTCTGCGAGATGGTTGGGCCAACGATTTCAGGCCACTGCTGCTCTAATCTCCAACGTAGAAAGCCGTCCGAGAGCGGTGACTTGCTATTTTGAAGTAGGCCCTGTAACACGTCGGTAGCCTGCGTTAGGTGAGCTTGGTGCTTTGGGCTTTTCGCACCTTTTTTCTTAAAAAAAATGTCGGAATCGTCCGCCATAAGCTCTCCCGCGATCGAGACACGAACGAGACATATTCGAGTCCCATTCGAAACAGAATTTTAGGAGTAGCATGAACCCCCAGACTTCGCCAACTCAGACCATTCATGTTGTGGGCGCTGGCCTCGCCGGCACCGAGTGCGCCCTCCAATTGGCTGCCAAAGGCTATAATGTCGTTCTCATTGAGATGCGCGATGGCGAAACTTCAACGCCTGCGCACAAAACGACCGACTGCGCCGAACTTGTTTGCTCAAACTCCTTTGGAAGCCTTGCTGGCAGCTCCGCTCCGGGTGAACTCAAATGGGAAGCCGAACAGATGGGCTCACATGTTTTGAAAGCGGCATTTGGTGCGCGAGTTCCAGCCGGCCAAGCGCTCGGCATGGACCGCGAAGTTTTCGCACGTGAGCTCACAGCTCTTATCGAAGCAAACCCAAAAATCAAACTTGAGCGCCGCACGGTTCGCTCACTCGATGAAATCCCTCGCCCGTGTGTCGTTGCAACGGGTCCACTGACGCAAGACGATCTCGCTAAATCGATGGCCGAACATTTCGGTGACGAGTTTCTCTACTTCTTCGATGCGATTGCCCCAATCGTTGCGGCTGAGTCCATCAACATGGATATCGCATGGCGAGCCGATCGCTGGGACAAAGGCACAAAAGACTACATCAATTGCCCGATGACGAAAAAAGAGTACTTCTTCTTCATCGAAGAGATGAAAGCCGCACGCAAAACCGAGCCGAAAAAGTTTGAGAAAGACACGCCGTACTTTGAGAGCTGCATGCCGATTGAAGCGATGCTCGAGCGCGGCGATCTTACACCTCGCTTTGGCCCAATGAGCCCTAAGGGTTTGAAAAACCCGGCAACCGGAAACAACGCGTTCGCAGTCGTTCAACTTCGTCAAGACAACCGTGAAGGCACGGCCTACAACATCGTCGGCTTTCAAACGAAGATGGCCTACGCCGAGCAAAAGCGTGTCTTCCGCTTGATTCCGGGTCTCGAAAACGCGGACTTCCTTAAACTCGGAAGCATTCACCGCAACCTCTACATCAATACGCCTAAGCGCTTAAACAAAGATCTCTCCTCGAAGAAAGACCCTTATCTTTACTTCGCGGGCCAGATAACGGGGGTCGAGGGTTATTTCGAGTCGACTTGCATGGGGCGGCGGGCACGAATCTTCCAG
>CAJYOV010000284.1 GCA_913776405.1 Pseudobdellovibrionaceae bacterium | reverse complement strand
TGAGCCGCGATGAGGCTTAAGTCGATCGTGTAACGAAGCTCACTGTGCGTGAATTTTTGCTTCGAGAATTTAAATCGAAGGTCGAAGGGACCGAACGTAGGCGCATACGAATTCGGGTAGCCTCGATTGATCAAGAACTCGGTGACGGAAGATGCAGTCGTTTCGCTTAGAGGCGAAAGTTTGATCTTTAGCATCGGCGAAATCATCACGAATTTCGAGAACCGAGTTGGCTGGGTTGTTACAAAGAGACCCGCAATCGCAGAGCCCATCGACGTCGAGACAAGAGTTTGCGGCGAAGTCAGCGAGCGAACTTCCGGTGTATTTGCAAAGTGCGCAAAGTCAGTCACGTAGTCATTGAAAGAGCCCACGTGGCCCGCGTCGGTTGGAACTAAGCGACCGGACTCGCCCTGACCGCGGTGGTCGATAATCGCGACATCGAAGCCGGCGTGAGCAAAGTCGTAGATCAGTTCTGAGTAGCCAGCAGTCGATTCCGTACGACCGGGTGACAGGACTATCGTGCCACGCGCAGCCGGAGTCCTAAGAACTGAGTACTTAATTTTGACCCCGTCTTGGCTCGTAAACTCATAGCGTTTGAGATGAGTGGCGAGAAACGGCAGAATGCGGTCTCGATAGGCCGTCTCGAGCTGCGCTTCCGGAACCGCACGAGCAGGCGTACTCAGGAGAAAACTGCTTACGAGCGTGACGAAGAGACTTATCATCCGTGTCATAGGGCTCTTAGAGATAAGCCCCTTCTCCGACAAGGGCATGTTGCGTTTCATTCAAGTGAACATTTTTCTGGACTACCCGGTAGGAAGGCGAGCGGCTGCAATACTTCAATGAAACGACTTCTTCTTTTTCTAGCATTCGTCCCGGCCGTTGTTTTCGCGCAAGAAGCCACTGAACGCCTGCGGCTTCCGTTTGGGACCGGCGTCATGACCTGCGGTACGCCAGATCCGCGCGAAACGCGAAAAGACGGCACGTACACGTGCACAAACCATTACAAGCCCAGCGTGCCGAACGCTAAATTCACTCTCAAAAACGGCAAGTTAGATGGACGCGCTTACGGTTATACCGAAGACGGCGAACCGGCTTACGAGGGAACTTTCAAAAACGGACTCGAAGACGGTGAAGTTAAAACTCGTTACTCGAAGGAGCGAAAGCGCTTCGAGAAAACGACTCGTTACAAAGCCGGAAAGCGTGAGGGTGTTGAGACCGAGAACGGCTACAGCGACAACCTCTTTGTTAGGCCCTACAAGAACGACCAGATCAGCGGTTTTACCTACAACATGAAAAACGGTCGCATTGATTCGCTGGGTGATTGTGAAATTGCGGGTCAGCGACTCGAGAACGAGAAGTGCGCTGGATACGTGATTCCCGGTTACGAAGCTGAGTGGAAAGTTTGGGAAAAAGAACAGGCTCAAAAGGCCGCTAAGCAAGAAGCCGATCGAAACCGCGAGGTCGTTCGTAAGAACAAAGAAGGCGTCGTGATTGAGCGTTACAAACTGACGAACGCGCAAATCACAGGACTTCACGAGCGATTCTTCAACGACGGAAAGCCCTATTTAATTTCAGAAGAAAAAGCGTCACGCCGAATTTGGGAAAAAGAGTATTTCGAGAATGGTCAGTTGAAACGCCATAGCGTTTACACGACAGAAGGTGCCGGCGTCGAGACGAAGCACGACGAGTTTTACCAAAACGGGAAACCAAAGCTTTCGTGGAGTCGCACGCTAAATTCTGATGGCGATTCTCGAATTTCATTTAAATCGTATTTCGATAACGGCAAGCTCAACGTAGAAGGCGTCAAAGTTGCCAACAGGTTTGTCGGTCGATCTGACCCCATGAACCTGCCGTATGACGGCGAGATCAAGTTCTACGATGACAAAGGCAATCTCATCGCGACAGAGACCTACGCAGACAGGAAGCGTCACGGTCTCATGCGCGAACTCAGTTACGACAAAAACAAAAAACCGATCGTCTTTGAAAGCACCTACAAAGACGGTTTTCTTCTAAAGACCGTGACGGTCGATAAAGCGACGAAGAAAACGATTCGCGTTCAGGAGTTCATGCCCGATGGCTCGCTCAAATCGGATTCGAATCCGGACGAGAAGTCAGAGAGTTCTGGCGATTCGCTCTAAGCGAGTCAGTTCGTCGAGCCAATAATTGTACGATTGAAACTCAGGAAAGATCCGTTTGAAGAACGGGTCGTTCCAGCGCTGAGCGATCCAGCCGGCATAATGAATAATTCGCATCGCACGAAGGGGTTCCATCAAATGGAATTCATCGGGCACGGTACGCAGCTCTTCGTAGCCAGCAATGATTTCGTCGCGCTCTAGTAGAGCGTCGTCGTCATCTTCACCGCCTGAAAGCAGCATCCAGAAATCTTGAACGACCGGGCCATTGCAAAAATCATCGAAGTCGACAAAGAAGAAGCCGCGATCGCCCGACGCGTTCTGGAGAAGATTGCCTTTGTGGCAGTCGCCATGAATGCGTAAGAACGAGGCGTCTTCGAGCAAATCCTCAACGCGGTTTAGAATCGTCACGCACGTTTCTTCGTAGCGGTTCCACAGCTCAGGGTAAACGTAACGCTCAAGACGATCGAGCGCCGGCCACCCGTATGCTTGCGGTGTTAAGTAAGGTCGGTATTCGGCTTCGTGGCGCGAACCCACGTTGTGAATGCGCGCAAGCGTGCGACCGACGGTCTTCAACTGACCGGCAAGAAATTCGTCAGGCATGCGGCCATACACTTTTGGAAAGAGCGCCATCGTGTAGCCTTGGTAGTCGAGACACGTTTGGCCGTTGTTGAGTGTGACGGGCGCAATCGCGGGAATGCCTTCTTTTGCGAGATCCATCAGGAACTCGTGTTCATCATGAATCGCGCGTGAACTCCACCGATTCGGTCGATAAAATTTTGCAATCACGCGATCGACATCAGCGGGTGCTTTTGACGATTGTTCGAGTCGGATGTCGAAGACGCGATTCTCATACGAATTGAGCTGCGTGTACTCACCTGTGGTGCGAAAGCCAGCAGCTTCAACGGCTTCTAAAATCGATTGAGGCTGAAGATTGTCGAAATCGCTGGCAGTCGTCATGGGTGCCACGCTACCGAACTGAAAACGAGAGATCACGGAAAAGATTGCGTGCTCTTCGCAAAAACAAGAGAATGCTCGGCATGTTCGGGCTCTTTCCTCAGACCGCCAAAACAAAAGGCGAATCAGAACAGATTCAGATCGCAGGTCGCTTAGTAAAGGTGATTCGTCGGCCCTACAAGCGCTCGCTCGGCCTTACGCTTAAGCTCAACGGTGAGCTACGCGTGTCAGCGCCGAAAGGTGTGCCGCTCTCAAAAATTCGCGACTTCATTCTCTCGCAAGATGAGTGGATTCAAACGCATCTCGCGAAATACCAGACACTTCGTGATGCGATTCCAAAGAAGCGTCTGGTTGACGGCGAACAGCTGCCGTTTTTAGGTCGGATGGTCACACTTAAGTTTCGACCAACGACGAGTTCAAAGCGACCGATTCTCAAATTCGAGGGCGATCTTTTGGTGTGCGAAGTTGCGAGAGAAGTCTGGTCGCATTTTAATCCAGATGAACCGCATCCTGAACTTCGCGCGGGATTGAGTGCGTTTTATCAAAAACAGGCGCGAGCGTTATTGATCGATCGTATTCGGCATTACTCTCACGCGATGGGTTTGCTGCCGTCAGGACTTACTTTCCGCGCGCAGAAAACGCGCTGGGGCAGCTGCTCATCGAAAGGCAAGATCAGCCTCAATTGGAAGCTGATCATCGCGCCGCTCGAGATCATCGACTACGTTGTCGTTCACGAGCTTGCGCATTTGAAGTTCTACAATCACTCACAATCGTTCTGGAATCTCGTCGGCACTCAAGTCACCGACTATCAAGGCAAACGCGAGTGGCTTCGTGTTCATCAATATGACGCCGACTTCCTCTCGGCCCAGTCTGAAGTCCACGAAGCGTGAAGCCCCAATCGGCCGTCAGATAATCGTCAGTGTGTCGTCATCAATCTCAAGGCCTCTGCATTTGAGAGAGCTTTACCGGTGCGCTTGAATTCGAGCCACTGAACGCTCGCGATATCGGCTCGGAATTCTGCGATGTCTTGATCAGTACGAGAGTAACGGAAACCTACGAATTCGATTCCAGCCTCCGTGAGCGTTTTTCCGACAGAGTCGAGGTTGTAGCCTCGGTCATCAAAAAACACGACACGTTTCGGTTTCACAGCGCTTTCGGCAATGAGACGTTTTAGAAGTTCGCCCTTCGGTGTTTCTCCCGAAAAGAGCAGCCCTGAGTGAAATCCAGAGCCGTTCATGCCTGAAAGTTTTGGAACAGATTTGGAGAAGTCAAAACCGAGCGAGTTCGTTTGTCTAAGTGTCACGTCCGCGATCGATTCATCTCGCGCTGTCAGCGCAAACGTAACGACGTTGTTCTTTTGAAGACTGCGAATCAGAGGAAGAACGGCGGCTTCTGTGATTTCAACTTTCAGAGCTGGTTGCACGCGGCTAAAGGCTGAGTGTTGAAAGCGGTTGGCATCCGCCTTCGGCTGGCCTGCACTCTCGGCTTGAGTGCGCATGTAGTCGCCCCACTGATGAGAACCCATCATCGACGTTGGCTTCAGAAGCGTATTGTCGATGTCGAAAATCACCCAGGTGCTCTCGTCAGCGGTTGCGACCGCAAGCTGAGCGCGTGGATCGCAGTAAGTCGCGACATCTTGAACTTGGGCACGGGCCGTAGAGACGGCGAGAAAGAACAGGGCAGTCGTCAGGTAACGGTTCATAGTTTCTAATCCTCTTGGGAGGGCGCATTTGGAGCGCGTTTAGAGTGCGAAGACCGTTCTGCCTGAAAGTCATAAGTAATTAAAATTCGTAATATTAAACAGATATGTTAGTTTAACTTACATGAATACGTTCCACATGAAGTACTTCCTCGATGCCGCGCGGGCTGGCAGCCTGCAGCGATCGGCAGACCTCAATCACGTTACGCATTCAGCTGTGAGTCTTGCTATCCGCGCTCTCGAGAAGGAATTGGGTGCGGATCTTCTTGAACACGCGAAAAGACGTTTCGTACTCACCGAGGCTGGCGAGCGCGTGCGCGATCGCTTCGATCACTGGCTGAACGAGATCGATGACTTGAAAAGCGAAATTTCGCTCTCAACGCCCGAGCCTACCGGGGAACTGCGGGTGATTGGGGCGCAGAGCCTAATTACAACATCAATAAGTGATGCCTTGATTCGCTACCGCGAAAGCGTACCCAAAGTTCGAGTACATCTTTCGGCGGGGCCGGCGGCGACAGTCCATGCGGCACTGCTCGCGGAGACAGCTGACTTAGGCGTGCTGGTCGACCATCACAAGCTAACGGGTTGTTACTCTAAGACGATCTCGAAGGGCCGATTCGTCCTGGTGAAAAGGGCCGCTTCGAAAGCACGTCTCGAAGACGGAGTCATTGTAACGGCAGAATCGAAAGTCGAGGTCGAACACTTAGCGAAGGCTATTCGCAAACGATCGAATCAAAAGCGCGATCTGAAAATCGAGATGGAAGTCATGAGCTGGACGTTGATTAAGAACTTCGTCTCTCGAACTTCGGCCATTGGTTACGTGCCCGACTACATGGTTCGAGATGAACTTAAATCCGGAAAGCTCGTCATCGTTCCAAATCCAGGCGAGCCTTTTGAATACGAGATCAAGGCTGCATGGGCACAGAGTCGCTCGCTTCGCAGGAACGCTTCGCTTTTTCTTGAGACCCTTCTCGGGACGTAACGCCAAATTTGGGCACTTCTTAAGGGCTCAAAGGGCGTTTATTTCACACTCACGGTCAATCGATCTTGGAATGGGCCTTGCTCTTATGGGGGCGGGTCCCTGCGCCCAAGGAGTCGAATATGACGAAGTCGTACGTAACAAAATATTTGATCGTTGGAATGGCTGTTTCAGCTCTTCTCGGCACGTCGGCATGCTCTCGCAAGAGCGGTCAAAAAGCGGTGCAGACGAATCAAGTGACTCCGCCGAATCAGCAAAAGCATGAGTCTGAACTCGATAAAGACTCTGGTAAATCGGCACAAGACGGCCCGGTTCTCGACGACGATTCAAACATCGACGAAGATGACTCAGGCCCTGTGCTCGATTCGCCAACAGGCCCGAAAGAAAATCCGCAGAATTCCGGCGCGCTCGTTGAGAATAAGCCGGTACTCGTTCATTACGATCCATCTGGAATGACGCCGTCTCAAATCTTTGATGCGAGTGAGCGTCAGGGTTCAGCCGCAGTCGGTGATGAGAGTGATGTGGGCGGTCGCCGTAGTGGCCTTCGTTACAGCGGTGCAGGTCAGGATTCGCTCCGCGAAACTCTGATGCGTTTTGAAGCAAAAAAAGAGAAGTCGCGTCGCGAGCGCGATCGCTCATTCGCTCGCACGATCAATCAGGTCACGTTTGATGTCGATTGGTCGACACGCGAAGCTCAGGTTTCGGTCTTGATGAATGGTCGCCGCACTCAATTGAATTTCCACGGCCAACTGTCAAATGACCTCATTTTGAAGTCAGGAAGCGTCAAGCGCGGCCAACGCATCGCAATTGAAGCCGCGTGTATGGATCTCCATGGCGGCTGCGAGACGGTTTACTTAAAAATTCAAGACGGTAACGGTGCTCGTGTTCGCACAGCGCACGTCATCTCGAGAACGACGACAGCAACACTCTTCACCCAGGGCAATGGCTACGACATCGCAAAGAACGAGGAGTATAACTACTTCCTCAACCTTCTTTTGAACACGGTGAACCATTCAGGCGCCGTTAATACAGTGAACTCTCTTTGGATGCGCACGACAGAAGTGATCGGTGGTGCATCGAATTACGTGATTCAGATGGGACTTCTCACGTCACGTTCGGGTCAGACATCGCTCAATTGGACCGGTGCCCTCGTGAAACCTGCTCATTCATCGTCGCTCAATGCTCCAAGCGAAATGCTTCCGTCGTCGAGCCCGATCGCCAACACGATCCGCGATTCGCGTCTCGTTAAAAACGATGGTCGCGGCAATATTCAGATTGCTGTCACGATCCGCAAGGGTTCGGTGCGTGCGCAAGAAGACACTTTGACGCTGACGTTTGGCCGCATTCATAAGCCAACGGTTCGTCTCCAAGCTGAGTAAACTAAAAAAAGCCTGAAACTTGAGCCGCGTCGGAATCTTCTAACGCGGCAGAACCTTTCGGTTATCTTGTAATTGCAAAATCCGCTCAGTGATGGAAGCATCAAGGCACATCACTTGAGGG
The DNA here is from genome assembly GCA_913776405.1 of Pseudobdellovibrionaceae bacterium. Taxonomy (GTDB): domain Bacteria; phylum Bdellovibrionota; class Bdellovibrionia; order Bdellovibrionales; family JAMPXM01; genus CAJYOV01. The sequence goes on along the minus strand of CAJYOV010000284.1, from coordinate 441 downwards.
ACATCATGGCATTTTCATCGATTGAGCCATTAAAGCCGCAACCAATGGCCGACACGAGCGCAGCACCTGTGAAGCGACAGCCTGCTCTTGGTGAGTACACGGATTTCCGCCTCTACTTAAAAGACGTGTACAACTTCCGCCGCGCGACCGAGAGCACTGGCTTTCGCCCGTATTCTTACTCGACGTTCTCGGCTGCAGCGGATATCCGCTCACCTAATTACCTGAAACTCATTATCGACGGTCGTCGCAATCTCTCTGACGACATGATCACGCGCTTCGCACGGGCACTCCGTCTTCAAAAAGCCGAAGTCGAAGAATTTCGCGCTCTCGTTCGCTACGGTCAGGCTTCGGCTCCGATCGAGCGCAACCAATTCCTGAAAGAGCTTGCTGACCTTCGCGCTCAACGCGCGCTCGATGCGGGCGAGATCAGCGAAACCTCTT
>CAJYOV010000283.1 GCA_913776405.1 Pseudobdellovibrionaceae bacterium | reverse complement strand
CGACCCCTTCATTCTTGAGACCTTAAAAGCGGAAGTGTTGACGTTGATCGACCAAATCGAAACGATTCGCGAAGAACTCTTCGATTACCGCAAAAGCCTCGGCCACGCAGACTCAAAATCAATCCCGCTCATGTCGCACGCCGATCTTCGAAAAATGAAAGACACGCTGATCCTCATCTTAGGTGAAGCGCTTGAAGCAAAGCGGATAAAAACGGGTCGCACTAGATCTTGAGATACCAGTCTGCTTTCCCGACGACTCTGCCATTTACTTGAATCGAAAGCGAATGTTTCCCTGGGAAATACTTTCGGGTCGTGATTTTTCTTATCGCGTGAGACTTCGAGATCAACACTGTCTGGCCGGGACTTAGCTGAACTGTTTTGAGCTTAAAAACTTTCGGCGCGGTTTTACCATTCGCTTTGACGAAGTCGAGAACGTAGTCGACGACTAATTTTTGAGAACTCGTTTCTTTTAGAGTTAATTTGAAATCGAACCTGAGTGACTCGCCGAACTGAAGTTTCTTCGGTTTTACGTCGAGACTCTCCAGCTTGACACGGATGTCGGGGTCGACACCTAGGAGTCTGAGAGCACCCGGATTCCCTGCTTTAATAAGCGAGCGTAACGCGTGACGAGTGATCCACTGAATTTTTGAGCGGTGTCTTTGCGGTGACCCGGTATTCCAGTCGGTGAGCACTTTAATTACGTAATCGGGATGGTCTTTCGCGATATCGTTCAGGTGGTTTGCGACACTTTTTCTGACAAAGAGTTCATCGTCGTACTTCAACGTCTCGAGAATGCGCGACGTGAGTTTCGGATCTTTGACGAAGGCCCCTAAGCGTTCGCCCCAAGGTAGCCGGGGGCGTGAGCCTTCCGAGGCCCAGCGACGAACACTTGTGTGCGAGTGTTTAGCTGCGCGCTCTAGAAACTTGAGAGTCGGCTTTTGGTGACAAGTGAGAAACGGACGAATCGCCCACTCGGACGTAAAAACAACAGTCAGCTGTTGAAGAGCCTCAAGAGACTCTTCAAGGTGGTCGAGCCCGTGAGCCTGGATGAATTCCGAGAACGGCCAGTAGTCGAAACTCGAGAGCTGTTTGCTCTCAACGGCCTTCATTAAAATTGCTAAAGCCTTTGGATAATCGCTCGGGAGTTGACGCTTAAGTTCGTCGCGAATCGCGCGCACGCGCGGCTTCATTTCGAGAGCGTCAAAGTCTTTCGATAGCGACTCAAGTGCGGCGGAGTCGAACTTGGGCCATGCTTTTTTCACGGCTACGCCCATGCGCTTCAGGTGCGCTCGGTCGTACATATGTTTCAGGGCGTTTTCGTTTTCTTTCTCTCTCTCGTTTTGCATGGCGAGTACTTTCAAGTTTTCAAGTCTTCAAGTCTCAGACGGATCAACGAAGTTTCTTTCGCTGCGATCGCTGGCCTTCGCTTCTCGTGCGAGGCGTTCGGCCGTTACGGCTTTAAGTTTGCCCTCGGCCTCATCCTGAAGACGCTGAAACTCGTCATGGAGTTTATCGAGTTCTTTTTCTTCGAGTTCTTCGAGGTCTAAGAAGCGGTCGCGAGCGTGGCGATTGACGCGAATCAATTCATCGAGCTTAAGTTGCATCGCTTTGCCGTCTCGGTTCTGAGTGTTCTGGATCAAGAAAACCATCAAGAATGTAATGATGGTTGTCGAGGTGTTGATCACGAGTTGCCAGGTGTCGCTAAAGCCGAACATCGGTCCACAAGCCGCCCACAAGATGACGATCGCAATCGCAGTTACAAAAACGTGCGGACTTCCGGCCCAGAAAGAAACTTGCGTTGCGAACTTCCGAAACAGCTTTTCCATGGGGTTAATTAACTCGACCGCGCCCATCTCCGTCTATCGGTTTAAATCGAAATAAACGGAAAATCGGTCAAACTCGTGTCGGAAAATGTGCAGTTTCGGCCACGCTCATGCTTAAGGACTCGTTCGCACGCCTTCGAGGCGTTAGCTTCGTGCCATGGAAGGATCTCTCGCTCGCCCTCAGTTTTTTCTTCAACGCCTCGTTCTTCTCGCGGTTGGATTTTTCTTAGTGTGGTCGTGCTCGAGCGCACCAAAAGCGCCGGAGACCAGAACTCAGACGCCAGAGCCCGCGAAGCCGACTGTCGTGATCAAACGTGTGCCCGAGGCCGTTAGTGATTTGCAAATTGAGATGGCGGCTCGCGATCTCATGTCTTTAGCGGGTTTAGACACTCGCGCGTTTCAGATCCACGCGAAAAACGGAAGTCTTGAGATTACGGGAACGGCAGAGTCTTCGCGTGCTTTGAATAACGCGCTCGCCCTGATGCAAAGACTCAAAGGCGTCAAACAAGTGCGCGCGAATATTGACGGTGAAACGGTGAGTGGCACCACTCAACCGCCGCCAGAAGAGACCGGACTTTTCATCTGGTTTGTCCGTCTCTTCTGGCCAATCCTTGCGTTGATCGGGGCTGCATTTTTGGCGATCGGATTTTTATTCTTCCAGACTCGCTACATCGCCAAACAGATTCGTGCGAAGCGCGAGATTAGTGAGCTTTCGCAGTAGCCGCGGGCGCACGACGAATTCGCGTGAGCGGCGCATTTGCCTTCTCGGCTTTGGCCTTTTCAACTCTCGCTCTCATCCTCTCGATCAGGTCTTCCATTTGAAGCTCTGAGAGCTTAAAAATATTCGGCTGGTTGTGGTACAGCTTTGCCGCCATCACGACATCCTTTTGTTGAAAGCCGAACGACTCGGCTCTGTTGAGCAGCTCTTGCGCCGTCATGGTCGGTTCGATGCTGGCTTCAGGCTCGGGATCTTCGAGAACGGGTGAGACGTCAGCCGCAGGCTGAACTGTCGGAAGCTCCGATTCAGGTGCCGCTTGAAGGCGGGTTAGAAAATCTGCGAACGTCACATCGCCCGTGAGCTCGAAACCAATTTCAAAGGCCGGCGAATTGCTTTTCACAACCTGAAAGACGCGCTCGATTTCACCCTCTCGCTCTTGAAGTGAAACTTCGATCATGACGTCGACGAAGTACTCAAGACCGCTTGCTGTCATTGGGAGAACGCGACCAATCTCGTTATCTTCTTTCGTCTCTTTACCGCGCGCGGCAATCTGATCGATGATGACCACTGATTTTCCAGACTCCATGCAGAGCTTGCGAAGAACGCCTTGAAGAATCATCTGGTCGGCTGCGAGATCTTCGGCGCTCGGTTGTGCGAGAGAATCGCCGGTGCGCCGTCGCACGGCCTGAATCGTCTCGCTGTGTTTAGCGCCGAAATAAGCGGCCCAAGAATCAAGAGCATAACATCCGTAATTCTGAGCTTGGCCTTCACCGTGGAGGGCCCACTCAATAAATTCCGGGAGTTCGTCGGGCTGTTCAATCTCGAGCGCGTCGAATGAAACTCCGACGCCTTTCAGAAGACGTGATTTTCTTTCAGCGTCGAAAATGCAGAGACGGCCGAGGCCTGCGTCCGACATCGAACGAGCGAAGAAGCTTTTTCCGACACCTGCACCGCCGCGAACGGCCATCACGAGGCGTTGCTTGCGGGGAATGCGGCTAAGGGGATTAACGCGAGGTTTTTTCGAGGGCACAGATGCTGACATGGGTAGAACTCCTTAC
>CAJYOV010000282.1 GCA_913776405.1 Pseudobdellovibrionaceae bacterium | reverse complement strand
TGAGAGTTCCGGCGATGTTGGTTTTCAAGGGCCACTGAAAACCGCGATGGACTTCAAAAGTACGTGGCGCGGTCGTATCTACTTCGCTCTCAAAGCGGGGACAGTGGTCTGGTCGCGCACGGATTCTGCCGAGCGACTGCTTGCGGACCGGGTTCGTCGTGATGTGCAGTCGTGCCTTGAGGCAACTCTCATAGAACCCGCTGCCGTTGCGCTGAAGGGCTTTAAGGGCCCGCGCTGCGAGAAGATGGGTAAGACTGAGCTTTAATTTTCAGTCAGCGATTCTGTTTGTGCTAGGTGATCCCAGAAGCGTTTGCCGAAAGGCTTTCCACGTCGCGCGCCTGTGACTTGTCGAGCGATGAGCGCCGACATTGTTCTCAAATAATCTTGAAAGGCCTCGCGCGCCCGCGCTTTCAGAATGATTTTTAGCGACGAGCCGTCGTTTTCAATTTCTTTAATTGTGATGCCAAACTGATCCGCGCGTTCGCGAATGATCGTGTCGATCGACTTTTTGTTCGATGGTGCCGCGAGCGAAAGTTTTCCTTTCGCCCATTTTGACTTCAGCGTTACGACGATTGGCTTTTTGAGATCGAGGGGGCGGGCCGTCTTCCTGACGCCGACATGCGCTCGACCGCCGTGAGCTTGAACGCGAGCTTGAACTTTTACAGAGGCCGCGACTCTTGCCTTGGTCGCTGGCATTGCCTTCTTCGCTTGTCGAGCCTTGGCCATTACACCCTCAATCGAGAGGGCGTATCAATCCTTGAGCTCAGCCCAAGTGATTCCGTCGCCCCCAGTTTCCGGTCCGCCTGCTTTCCACTTCTTCACGTAAATGCTGCGTGAGAGGTGAGAGCGGATCGCGCGTTTCAAAACTTCCGTACCGTGTCCGTGCACGATCTTCACGCGGTCTTCGCTGTTGAGGGATGCGGCATCCAGTTGAGTTTCTAGAATACCGATCGCGTCTTCCGTCGTTTTCCCCCGAACGTCGATGACCCGTTCTGTATCTACTAGCGTAACCTGAACGCCTGACGAACGTCGTATAAGAGATTGCGTAGGATTCTGCAAACTCTGCGGCGGACGAAGTTGTTGCCAGTGAATTGTTAGGCGCATCGAATGAGAGAGAACAGGAATCTCACCTTTTGCATTCGCCTTGCCTTGAATGATCCCTTCCTGGCCAACGGAGGGAATAAAGACCACGGAGCCTGGCGGATAAACTTTCTCGAAATCTTCGACCGTGTCGATTTGTCGCTTCGCTTTTGCCGCCGACGCCTTAACAACTTCTGGCAGTTCCGTTTTTATCTGCTGCAACTTTTCGTGACGCTTAAAGATCGAGTCGACCGCGGTGAAGTCGATCATCTCGTCGATTTTCTTTTCTGCTTTTTTAACGGAGCGCTCGAGCCATTGATCACGATCTTTCTTGAAGTTCGCAATCAGCTCCGAGTATTTGCGTTTGCTTTCTTTGGCGTCTTTCAACTCATCGATCAGCGTATTGCGAAGGGCTTGAAGCTCTTCTTTCATCGACTCGATTTCAGCTAAGTGTTGGTGTTGAGCTTTTGTTTCAGGACTCAAGTAATCAAGAGCACGCTCGACGATTTCAGGCGTAACGCCCACTCTTCGCGCTGTCTGAATCGCAAGCGATTGACCAGGAACGCCCATGAAGAATTGGTAGGTCGGTTGGCCCGATCGACTGTTGTATTCAAGCGAGCCGTTGATGACACCCGAACCTTCAGACCAGCCAGTCTTAAGCGGGCTCAAGTGAGACGTGATCACCGCAAAGACTTTATTCTTCGAGTAAGTTTCGATGAAGCTTCGCGCGAGTGCGGACCCTTCTTCGGGGTCGGTCGAACCTGCGATTTCGTCGATCAGCAAAAGGTTGTCGCTGCCATTCGCTTTAGCGGCCTCGTCGAGAATCTTCAAATGAGCGGCGAACGTCGAAAGCGCCATATCGACACTTTGGGCGTCACCGACGGCGACGATCACGGACTTGAAAAACGGAATGCGCGAGCCTTGCTCGCAACAAACTAGAAGGCCACAGCGCGCCATCTGTGCCGCTAGTCCCACACTTTTTAGAAGAACCGTTTTGCCGCCCGCATTTGGACCTGAAAGCAAGAGAATGCGGTGATCGTTCGCCATTTTGACCGAATTCGGAATCACGTTTTCGTTTTTAAGAACGAGAAGAGGATGGCGTACCTCTTTGAGTTCGAGTCGTGAGTTATCGAATTCAATCGCGCTCGCATTTAGAATCTGCGCAAGTTTCGCCTGCGCCAGGCGCAAGTCAGCTTCGAGCATCACGTCATAAGAATTCTGAAAGCCAGGAACTTGAGTTTTCAGATAAGCAGACAATTGTTCGAGGAGTCGCTCGATCTCGTCTTCGATTTCGACTTCGATTTGGCGCAAGCGATTGTTGAGAGGCACAACTTCTTCAGGCTCCATGAAGACAGTCTGCTTCGACTGTGAAGCCGCATGAATAATGCCCGGGAAGAAGTGCTGCATGCCAGACTTAACCGGAATGACCCAACGGCCCTCACGGTTCGCAACGAAGCGTTCTTGAACGACTGGCTCCATCTCATGTTGCTTGGTCAGACGATCGAGAACGTTTTGAATCGACTTCGTCTGATTTTGTTTTTCTCTGTAGAGGTTGTACAGTCGCTCGCTTGCGTCAGTGCGAATCTCACCCGACGGAGTCATGATCTGATCGATCGCAGAAAGAGGTGCTGTCGCGTCCATCAATCTTGCTTTGAGCCCCGAAACCCAAGGGCTGTCGATCGGGCGAAGAACTTCTGCTAGTGCGACGGCCTCAAGACAAAACCTGCGCGCATCTCGAAGCTCGAGAGTTTGCAGAACGGCTTCGCGCTTAAGACGCTGAAACCACGTCGAGTAGAGATCGAGGCCTTCCATGAAAGGTCGCTCGCCAAATCCAAGGACGTTCTGCGCTTCTTCGATTTCTTTGAAGCTTCTTACGGCTTCAGCTTGCGATTTTAAAGGCTCAAGTGTGCGCAAGCGAGCGCGCGCAGGCTCACTCGTTGCCAGCGTTTGAAGGCGCTCTAAGATTTCGCGCCAGTCGAGCGCTTGAAGTTGGTCTCTCATTCGTTCTCCAGAGCCGCTTTAACGGGGCGGCGGCCCGCAAGTGCTAGAACGATGAGGCCTGCAATCAAAGCGTAAAGCCAGAGGCCCTCAATGCGTTCGTAGAACGTGTGTGTCGGATTCGTCTGGTAGGGCACCTGAAATTGGCCATACCATTCAACACCGATCGGTGATTGCTCGAGAATCTGGCCTGACGCCAGAGCCACGGTCGAAATGCCTGTGTTGGTCGAACGTATCAGCGGGCGACGGAACTCGATCGCACGAGCGACGGTCATGTAAAGATGCTGATACGGCTCGAAGTTTGTGCCAAACCAAGAATCATTCGTCACGTTCGTTAGAATCTGTGCACCCTTTCGCGTAAGTCCAGATGTGAACCACGGATAAAGGCCCTCGTAACAGATCTGCGGCCCAATTTTAATTTCTGAGCCTGCGACTTTTGCGGTCATTGAACTCGGGCCAGAGCCACGACCGAATGATCCGAGGTCAGGGAAAAGCTTCGTCATGTACGGGATGTAATCTGAGAACGGAAACGTTTCGCCGAAAACGAGGAGGATCGATTTGCGATAAGGTGTTTCAGGGATTGAGCCGTCTGCGTGAACGAAGAAGAAGCCGTTGTAAGTTTCTTTCGTTTTACGGTCATACGAATACGAGCCCGTCAGAAGGGGCACGTTTACTTCGCGAACGAATTGGCGAAGAGTCGCAGCCGAAGCGTCGTTCTGATAATCGAGATCTAGAACATCCGGGAATGCTGTCTCAGGCCAGATCATGACTTGAGTGTCGGGATATTTTAAAAGCGCTTCGCGGCTGAGCGTTGCGTACTTTTGGATGATCGGAAATTTGAAATTACGGCCGTTCTCAGCCATGAGTTTATCGAAGTTCCCGATGTTCCCCTGAACCGCGAGCACCTTAAGAGACGCATCCGACGTTTGCCACGGCTTTTCACGGCCGAGACCTAAACCGTTAACGAGGAGAAGGAGGGCTGCCGCACAAGAAGCCAGAAGGTAAGGCTTCTTTGTTACGGGTTGATTCGGATTTTTAAGAATGAGCCCTGAGGCGAGGGCCGCAGCGATGAGCGCGTTGATTGTAATCGTAACGAGATTCAAGCCTTCGAAACCGATGACGTCAGCGAACTGGGCGCCCGGCATCTTTGCCCACAGCCATGGGTAACCGAGGTGCCAAGGGAAAATCATTGGAAACAAGAGTTCTGTGAGCGCGAACAGCACCGCCGTAAGCGGAAAGAAGATCTGCGGTTTTAGATTGAGCTTGTTTCTCAGGTAAACGGCGAGCGCGCCGCTAAATGCGTAGTGCAGATGAGCAATAGCCGCAAAGCCGACGAGCGTGAGGACACCACCCCAAATCGGAAAATGGCCAAACTCAATCGCTGTGTAGGCGACCCAGTGAAAACCGATCAGCGTCAGAATGAATTGCGAAACCCAACCCGCAACGAAGGCCGCCTTCACCGACATCGTGCGCTCCCAGAGCAGGAACAACGGGACTAAACCAAAAAATATCGCCCATGGTTGGAAGGGAATATAGCTTGTCCCGATGAGGATACCTGTTAGGATCGCAAGAAGATGAGTCTGGATGAACGTCAGAAGCTTTCGCATGCTGCCGTTGTATCACCAAGACAGCCCAGGGGAAAGGTGCGATCCATGGAACGAGATCAAGATTTGATTCCAACATCGACCGAACCAGCGATTTCTCCAAACGCTCCGACCAAAATTCAATCGACTCTGAACGCGAGCTTCGGTCTCACCTCAAGTGTTGCACCCGATTTTAAACGTGAAGTCGGTGTCGAAGCGCCGGTTCGCGGCTTGTCAGAAGCGCCGGTTCTTCGCAAGTTGCTTTCGGTTGAAGATCTCGAGCTTGCGGGGCGCACGGACCTTCTCTTCCTCTGGGAAAACGTGATGGCCGACTACGTCGATCGTAGCCGCCACGAAGCGTTTGTGAACGCGTGCCTCCAAGCCGACGCTTTGACGTTTGCCGCGAAAAAATACGCTCAGATTCTTGAGGCGGCTCCGACCGAAGAGATTGCAAACGACATGAGGCGCCGTTTACGTGGCTTCGCAGGCGTGCACCTTGATGGTGCGTCGCCTGACATTCAAATTGAAACGTGGGCGCTTCCGCTGCCTTCGTTCAATAGCTTCATTGTGTTCTTGGGTTCGATTCTTGTCGTCATGGGGCTGGGCCTGCCCCGCATGATGGACATAGCGAAGTTAGGTTTCGCTATGATCTTGATCGCTCTCGGGCTTCGCATCTTCTTGCGCCGCCCGAACTGATAGACCGAACGAGGGTCGCGATCGCGGCTTAGCGTTTTTTCAGCTCACGCGTGCTAGTCGCGTCGTCGGCGTCACGGGTTTGGCCCATGGCTTTTAAAAAATCCTTACCAAACATCGCAATTGCTTCTGTCGATTCGACTTCTTGGCCGCGCTTTTGATCGCGCGAGTTCTGATCCGAAATAAAGGCCTTCGTATTCACGAGTGCCGCGTTAGCTGCCACGACACCACTGACGCTGACGCCTTTATCAAGCGACACGAGAGCTTTGTAGGAGTTCAAGAGCTTCGCAGTCCCTGTTTTTGAAAGCAGAGTCGGGTATTCGTCGCCTGTCGCAAGAACGTATTTACGAACATCAGCGCTCGAGAAATCTCGGTTATGCGACATCACGAGAGCCGCGACGCCGGTAACGAACGCAGTCGCTTGCGAAGTACCTGTCATCAAACCGAATGAACCATTCGGGAGAGTTGAATAAATATTTTCGCCAGGAGCCGCGATGTCGACCGTGCGAACGCCGTAGTTCGACGAAGCGAGAACTTTCGTTTCTTCTTTATTCACGGCCGTGACTGAAATGATATTCGAGAGCTCGTAATCTGCCGGGTAGTAGTGTTTGCCGGATTCATCCGAGTTTGAGCGCTCATTCCCTGCAGCTGCGACGAACAAAATGCCAGCTTTCTCTGCGTCTTTGATCGCTGCGAATTCTTCAGCCGAGT
>CAJYOV010000281.1 GCA_913776405.1 Pseudobdellovibrionaceae bacterium | reverse complement strand
GAAGAATCGCATCGCGCAGCTCTTCAAGTGGGCAGAGCTGATGAACTACCCATCAAGCAGCCCCTTTTATTTAAATTTCGCTGTTCCAAAATCACTGTCGCTGAAACGCGGCTCTAGCTCATCACTGACTTCGAGTGTTCCTGTCTACGCTGTCTCACAGAGCTACCGCGATAAACAGTGGAGGACATGGATCGAAACGAAAGGGTCTGCGAAAACGAATGTCGCGCTTTCAGTTTCGAATGGCCGACTCAACTACTCGACGACAATCGAATCGGTTTCGATCAAGAGCAATTACGCGAAAGCGTACGCAAAGCGCTTCGACAAAGATTCAGGCAACCACATTCCTGACGACATTATTTCAGAAGCGCTTGCAGGCCCGCAGTCGGCTCTCTCAGGGCAATTCGCGTTTCCGGATCTTGATCTCGGCGCAGCCGGTGAATATCGAGCAGACGCGCTCGAATGGCTCGATAGCAAATCGTTCCGCCTTACGTTCAGTAGACAGCGCTAACGCCAACGTAGGCACGGTCATTTCTGCCGTACACGCCAAGAAGCGAGTCTTCAGGGCCATCCAGCAATTCAACAGCGCCATTTAATTTCCAGTGTTCAGAAAGTCGATAAGACAAATCGACTTTCTCGAACGCTGACTTCGTTTTGCTCGAATAAAAACCTGAAACAAACAGCGTCCAGTCGTCACCGAAAGTCGCGCGCAAGCCACCCAAAAGCGCTTGATCGAATAAATCGCGCACCGAAAGAAGCGAATTGCTCTCCGGCACTCGAACATCGGCGTACTGCAAAACACCCGTTAGCATTACCTTCGAGAACTCGAACGTTCTCTCAAGACCGAGAACGGAGTTTTGCGACCAAGTCGGAACATCTGGATTGAAGCGACCTTCGCTATCCACGCGATAAGGCGAATCGTATCTGGAAGCAAGCCGCAGAATCCACGGCCCTATTGCTTTCGAGTAGAAGCCCGCGACGGTTCGTACACGGTAATCCACCGGCACGAGTTCAACAGGATTTAAGAGCTCGAAAATCTGCTTAGGGTTCACTTGGATTGGGACCACGTCGAGCGTCGGGACGATCGCCGGTGTATCCGCTAGCCCGTCATAATAACCGACTGCGATGTCACCGTAGCTTGTACGCAGCTGCACGCGAGCCGCAGCATTGCGCTTACGCGGGTCGTGAAAACTTTCACGCTCACCGTAGCGATAGGAAACTTCATTTGGAACTCTTAATTCGAACTCGTCCGTGCGAAGTGGAAACGTCGCGCGACGCGGAAGCCATGCGCTTCGTTCTCCGGGAAGCAGCGAGCGAGTTTGCCACGGGATAAACGCCGCTTCGATATCGACGTTTTCACCGGAACGCCCGATCGCAATCGCTGCTGACGCTCGCGTTTGCGAGTTTAGTGGATCGCTCCAATCTTTCTGAGTCGCAATTTCCATCGGGTTCAGGCCATCCGTGCCCTCCCACTTTAGGGTCATGGTGCCGGCTCGAACCCAAATCGTTTCGCCGGCCCATTCGAAGTAACCCGCGCGCGGATCGAGAACGACCTGGCGCTCGCGAGTACCTTCGACCGTAGTTCCATAAAGAAAGGGGTGAAATTCAAAACCGAGCCGCGATGTTTCGCCATCGTGAAGGGCGATCCGACGCTCATGATCGAGGGTAAATTGGATCTCGTCCTGCTGAACAGGCGCAGGTGGCGCTTCGATGAAACGAGCTTCCATGAAAGACAAACGCGTGGTGCCACCGAGCTCGAACGCATGCGCCGCGTGAGAAAAAACAAGAATCGAAATCAAAAAAAGAAGGCTGATTTTCACAGCCTTCAGTTTCGACTTAAAAACGCGCCGGAGTCTACAACGGAGTCTATTTGATTTCTTTGAAATCGACGCCGCTTTCTTTCACCACGATTTTGAACGTTCGCTTGCTTTGAACGACACCCTCTTCCGTCGAAACCGTCACCTTAATCATCGACGGCTCCGCGAGATCGCGTTCAAGAGTTGTGACAGATTTAATCTCCGTGTCGCCCGCGATGTTTTCACCCGTGTTCTCAGCGACATTCAGAACTTTCACGTCACGGTACTCAACGCGCATGACAGAGTCAGGCGCGATGACGCCCGCAATTGCGATCTCCTGTTGACGCGGATACATGCTCATGAAGCCAAGATCGAGGCGTTTCGAGATCGGACCCAGACGATTGAAATATGAAGTTCCAAATTTCGGTGCGTAAGCCGCTACGACAAGTTGACCCTTCTGTTTCAGGATCGCGTCTTTACCGGTCAGGAAACCTTTCGAGAAACGATCCGCAACCGCGCGAGTCATCGCTGCCGAAAGCAGCGGGCTCTTGTAGTAGTCGCCTTCGGCCTTCATGTGGTCGCTCGACATTTTGAAGAAGTCCTTCGGGCTCAAGACCTTCTTGTTAAACGCCTCATAGTCTTGAAAAACGCTAGTCGCGATCGCGGCTGCACCTTGAGCATTCGCCGAATGCATCGACAGCAAAATACCTTCCGGCTTCACGAAGAGGCTCAAGAGCTGGTCCAGCGAGTACTCTGCTGTCGCTGCAAGGCCGCGCCAAGCGAAGTCTGACGTGTAGAACAGACTTTTCTTGAGCTTCCACCGCGCACGATCAACCGAGTCAACTTTGAGAGCCGCTTCCTGCATCTCATTCGGAACGAAGCGGACTTGATATTCTTCGCCCGTCTTAGCACGGTAAGCGGTCCATCGTTTCAAGTGTGCGACGTAATCGCGTAACACGGCCGTCTCGCCCTTGATATTCGCTTTGCTTGCGTCCATACGAATGAACTGAGCGAAGTCATAGACATCGACGTCGGCGTACCGCTGGCCAATATCCTCTTGTTGAGTCTCGAAATAAATTCTCTTCGGAAGCCGCGCCAAGAGCGCGACAGGTGTTTTCGACGGCTCCCAGCCATTCTGGGCACGCCACGCGATATCGTCCAAAAAGCGCGACGCAAGCGCGATGCCCTCTTTCACCTGTTCTGCGTAGGCGTTTTCTGAAATGACGACATCGTTTTGGTTTTTAAGAAGCGGCGGCGTTAAGCCCTCAGACATCAGCAAGCGCGTAAGAAGAGCGCGGCCCGTACGACCGTTGCCGTTCATGAACGGATGAATTGAAATAAACTTCCATACGAACTTCGCGTGGGCCTCGACCCGTTGCTCAAGCGTTTGGGCTGCTGCGATCTGAAGAGTGTGCGTTTGAATCGCAGACTTCAAAAGATCGTCGATCACGAGCTTCGTCAGTTCCTTGTTCTCGTCATTCAGAGTTTTTGAGACTCTAGCGGCTTCGACTTGCTTACGCACGTTTGGCGATAGCTGATCAATGAAACGATCGATGCTCGTAAGGCTCGCGTAAAGAGCCCAGGCTTGCTTGCCCGTTTCGGTCTGACGCTCCACCGCTGTCAAAAGCGGATTTTTGTACTTCGGAAGCCCTAAGCGGTTTGGACCGCGAGCCAAAACAAATCCGACGGAGATCGACCGAATGCGGCCGATATCCTGCGTCTCAATGCCCTCTACGTTTTTCCATTGGAAGAGCGCGCGTTCCTTAATCAGGTCAAACCAAGAAATCTCGCCCTTTTTCGCATCTTCAATTTTAGGTTTGCCGTCCATCATCGAGCGATGGATATCGGCGATCATGTCGAACGAGAGTTGGACACGTGATTTTGACAGCGCAAGCGACTTTTCGAACGTCTTTCGAAACGGCAAAAACGGTGAGGTGTCGGATTGCGTATCCCAAAGTTCGACTAGCGTTGAGTATTCACGATCGGACGACGTAGCGAGGTCCATTCGATCAAAGAAAAAATGCGCTACGACCCACGATTCGATCTTATCTGCGCCAAGGCTTGATTCGTGCGGTGCAGTCTTCAAGACTTCGATGACTTTCGACCAATAAGCGGAAAAATCCTTTTTCCTGAGAGACTCGAGTTCGGTGTTACCGATTTCGATCTCCTCACCAAAGAAGGCGTCAGAGCAGAAGCCCGGCTTGCCGGATGCAAAGGCTGTATTCGGAACAGTCAGTGCCGAAAGGCCCGTAAGAGCTGAGAACGCAAAAGTAAAGGCGAACGCACGTTTTTTCATCGAACAACGAGAGAGCAAGATCGAGGCGCATGGAATGCCGCTCGAATTCGCATTAAGACCTTCTTTATTTTGAGTTCGGATCAGTTCAAAAGCTGGAGGCGCAAATGCGGCCTATCCAAATTTCTCAGTGTCGAAGAGTTCGACACTCACTTGAACGTGAGATTTTTGGGGCAAGTCTTCGTGAGGACGGCGTTCAAAGTTGAAAGCGACTGGTTGAGTGCGTCCGAGTAATACATCAAGACGTGGCTTGAAACAAAACCTGCCGGCGAGACCTTACGGATTTCGTCATTGAAATGCTGACTCGAAGAGCATGAATAGAGGCCAAGAATCTTCAGCTGTTTAAAAGGCGACTCTTTCGGTCGACGCGAAGATTCGAAGGCTTGAAGCATCTTCGTTAGGCCCGGGCGCGCTTCTTTATATGGCGTAGGATCAACTGCGCCATCGGCGTCGAGTTGCGGTGACTGAAAGTCGGGCCCACCGCCGAAGCGAGAGTGCCCATTGTACAGAACGACGTCAGCCTCTTTGATGCCTGAGAGAAAGGCTTGCTCAGCGTATTTAGATTTCCACTTTTGAAAAGGATCAGACAGATTTTCTTGGTCGTCGGTGCCTACGGAACTATTGACGACCCAAAGGAGAACTTTCTTTTCTTTTCCCGAAATCGAAATTCGTTTCATGAAAAGATCTGCGTTTTCAGGCGAGCGCGTGAAACCACATGTTTCGGGTCCGCCCTCATCGCAGGCCGCTGTAATCTTCTCGATGAAGGCGAGTCGCTCGTGCCGATCACCAACGAAGCGTGCGGGGCGTGCATCTTTGTAACCAAAGACCATCCGTACTTTGAGAGTCGACTTCGCATAAAGCGACTTCTGCATGTCCGAACAGTTAGAGGATGCAGCTTGCGCTGAGACGCCCACAAGAATCGAAACGAGCGATAACGCAAAAGCAAGACGGCACAAGCTCACTTGCCCTCCCCGCTTGCTAAGAAGTTCAAGCAGGCTTCACGGATTTGTTTCGCTTTTTCGGCTTCGCAAACCGTTTTCAAATCCGCGAGTCCGGCTGAGCCTGAAGTCTGAATTTTGGTTTTCGCGGTCAAGCCGAGGACCTCCGCCGAGACGGAGACCGCTTGAAGTCGAATCTGAAATTCTTTTGCTCTCAACATGTTCGTCACGAGATCGAGATTTTCGTACGAGCCGTGTCTGAGAGCCATCATTCGCTGATAGTAAAGCAATGACGAACGCACCTCCGGCGAGGCATGAACGCTAAGCCCACGAAGCACTTGCTTCGGGAGTTTGATTGCGAGTCGGCCGAGCGGCTCAAGCATCGCAACGATCGCGCCTGGCGACACACGCGGAAGCTGCTCAGGTGCGAGATTCTCTTGGTAAGAGTTTAAAATTTGAGTTTGGTTTTTGTCCGTCATCATCGCGTTTACGGCTACCGTCAGAAACCCATCTGGGTCTGCAGGCACGTGAAGGAGAAGATCCGGAATCATATCTTTCAAATCGAGTGCGCTGATCACGTCAAGCGCAAGCGGCCGGTCGCTTGTGTAGATGGCCTTTTTCAATTTGGAGTTCAAGCCCACTAGTGTTTTCAACTGCGTGATCGCAGCGTCTCGAACATCTTCGCTCGTGCCGACTTTCTTCGCGAGGTCTTGCCAAGTTGCTTTCGGCCAGCGGACATTCGAGCTCGCGGCGAAACTTACCGTAGAAAATAAAAACGCGACTCCAACCACCAGCAAGAGCCTTACCGCTTTCACTGATTGTGGTGAGAGTCGCGCGTTCAACATCGTTTCAGTCTCTTCGCTTAGTGGCCACGACCGCTCGATGAAGCGCCGAGCGACGATGGCGCTGAAGGAGCCGACATCGGGTCCATCGTTGATGAAGAGACCGTGTCTTGAGTCGGTTCTTCTACGACAGGCGCCGTTGAAAGAGATGAATCCATTGACGAGTCCGCAACCGGTGCCGATGCTTCGGTCACGGGCGCTTCCTCTTGTGATGGAACTGTGGAGCATGCAACTGAGCTCACCATCATGAGAGCGGCCGTCAAAACTGCGAATGAGTGAGAGGCAAAATTCTTCTTCATAAAGATCCCTTCGTTAAAGACACCATCAAAAGCTATCGAAGCTTTGAAATGCAGCCGCTGTGCCGCAGGAAGGGTGTTCAAATCGAAGGAATTGGGCGCCAAGCCCTCACGATTGTTACAGTTGAGGGCTTGCCGAAAATGGGTGTCTAGGGAGGTGCGGGGGTGTCAGGTTTCTAACAGGGCGGTCGAACCGCCCCATATCGCAGCGCTAGAAGCGCTAACTTGCTTACTCAGTGGAGGGTATGACGTGTTTGTTTCGTTACGAGCTGAACTTCGATTGGAATTTGCGGAATCTCAAGAGGCTGCGCAACGAGCTGATTCTGCCCGGTGATTTCGATGTCCACCAGCGGGTACTCCTTACCGTCTTCCCAGAGAAGCGTTTCGCCTGTCGCCTCGAGAGACTTTACAAGAAACACTTGGCCGGTGACTACGTCGCGCAAGATTTGGGCAGTCGGATGATTTGTCTTTTTCATCGGAGCTCCTAACGCGATTAACATAGGTCGCCCTCGACTTTTGGCAAGGCTGGCCGCTTCATTTTAGTAGAATTTCGCGACACTTCTTCACGACTGAATGAAGCCTTCAACCTGCTCATTCTTTAACCTGGTTTCGTTCTCACAATGATCGCTCAATGTTCGATCAAAGATTGTCGCACAGGAGACTTCAAGGATGAAATCGACTCTCGCGCTCGCAGCCACAACCTTTCTCGCTACTCTCTTCCCCCACTCGATCGCTGTCGCCGGTGAGTATCAGGAACGTGCGATGTGTACGTCAGTCGAAGCGACAGCCGCCTTTCCGAAAATTTCCGTTCAGGTGGATCCTACGAATTCAAAACGAGGAATCCTGATTCTTCAGGCTTCAGATGGTTGGACCCAGGTTTACTCGGGCCCCCTTCGCCAAGACACCAAGTCGATCCTCTTTAAAGAAGACAGCGACACCGTACGGGCTATCTTCAACAAAGACGTCTTCACCGCTTCAATCACGTTCAACAACGATCGTTACCTTTGCGATCAACGCAGCTTCGGCAACTAAGTGTCTCACGTGTGTTGGAAACGAGAGACGACTTAAACACAGAGTCGAAGATGTCGCGTAGGCTCTGACCTACGATTCTTCATGACAGATTTGTCAGGAGGATCATTTATGAAACAACAGTTCCAATCTGAAATTCGCCCGAGCTTCTTCTCGACTCGCAACATTCTTATCGCGGCAGGCCTCGCTTTTTTAGCACCTTACGTAGTTCGTCGCGTTCTTCCACTTCTCCAAAGCAACCTCGAAGACACGTCACCGCGCGATCTCCAAATCGCAGGTAAAGACGCCGTCCGCGACGCTGCGGACGACCTCGGTATCGGCGGCATCAAAGGCACGTTGAAGCGCGGTATCGATCGCGTCGCTGATCGCTTGAACTAAGAACGCCCTTCATCCTATCAAGAACTCTCTAACGCGGAGCCAAGCGCTCCGCGTTAGAGTTTAAGAGGTAATTCAGTCTCCGCTTCTGACGGAGATCTTCGAAAAAGCTTTCCCGCATTTCGACAGCTTTTCGCCAAATGAGCCCTCGCTCAATTTGCGTCCAAGGAATTCGAACTTTCTTACCATCAATCGACTCAAAACCCAGAGTCAGACTTACGTGTTGCGATCGTCGACCGAAGCGATTTTCCAGTTCGATCCCACCCTGCACGAGAGTAACAAAAAAAGTTTTGCTTTCAGGTTGGTACCGAATCTCGACGTCGACTATGCCGTCGATCTTTTTGCAGAGTTCAGTTCCAAGAGCATCGCTCGCGTCTGCCAAGCGGCCCTCGAGAATTTGAAGCCTCGGTCTTTCGCCATAGACAAGGTCTGGCGAAAGGCGCTGCGAAGAGCAGCGCAAGTTCATGGCGTCAGTCACGACGACCAGATGGGCTTGATTCCAGGTTTTTGTTGAAGATGATCTTCGAGACGACGTTCTAGAAGATTTTCCGTTGCGAGAACCGAAACGCGTGTCGTTGCCGGGCCCAAAACTCATCCAAAGCCTCCTGCTTCGTTCTACCAAGAGTAGGCGTGAGTCAGACTCTAGTGGCTGCGAAGTGGTCGACTTTTAGAGCGGATTCGAACGAAGAACACCCGATTTTTTAGCAGATCGAACGACAAACGAAGTTCTAGACTCGGGTCTAGCGACTTTCTTCACTCGTTGTCGGGTGAACGATGAATCGTTCTTTCACCGACTCATAGAACGAGTGCGGCGCAATCCAAGCGCCCGCAAGCTGTGCGACCAGTGCGGCGATCATCATTGGCAAAATCGCCGAGTGCCGATCCGACATTTCAATGACGAGAATGAAAGACGTAAATGGTGTGCGCGTAACGCCTGTGAGAAAACCGATCATTCCCAAGAGCACCATGAGATTCGGGTTGGCACTTGAAAGCCAACTCGAAAGCTGCGCCCCGATGGTTGCGCCAATCGCGAGTGACGGTGAGAAAATACCGCCAGCAGCCCCCGAGAGATAAGACAGCCCTGTACCCAAGATCCGCACGATCACGAGCATCCAATCACCAGGCGCGGACTTAAAAAGAAAATCGGTGATCACATCAAGTCCTGAGCCCGACACTCGATGATCGAAAAGAAAAAGGCCGCCGACAGCCAATCCGCAAAGACCCGTAATCAGCGCGAGCGTAGGCGCCGATTTGATCTTCCAGCGCTCTTGGCTCAATCGATAAAGACCGCGATTGAAGCTTGCACCCAACAAACCGCTAACAAGACCCGTGAGGACCGCAAGCGGAAGAAATTCAAAACCTGCGGGGGCCACAGCCGGAAATCCGAGAAAGAGGTAACTGCCAATCATCCACTGAGCCATCAAGCCCGAGATGATCACGGATGTTAAGAGTGCTGTTCGAAACTTTTGAAGCTGCCCACCACCGAGTTCTTCGATGGCGTAGACAATGCCGCCAAGAGGCGTATTAAACGCCGACGCAAGCCCCGCCGCCGACCCTGCGACGATGAACGTTTGAACCTGGGTGCGCGGGTCTACGCCTTTGAGAAAACGACCGAAAAAATGAAAGATGCTGGCGCTAATCTGAAGCGTTGGACCTTCTCGCCCAATCGCGCCCCCACCAAAAACACAAAGCAGCGAAGAGACAATCTTGAAGCCTGCCGATTTTAGCGAAAGCAACTTATCTGTTTCAGCTTTCGCTTCGCCGTCGTAGGGCATTTCGTGAGCGGCGATGATTTGCGGAATTCCACTGCCGGCCGCTTTCGGCGCAAACCGATAAACGACATACCAAGCTGCGATGAAACAAATTGGTGCGAGAATCAAAACCAGATAGGGATTCGAGTCTACAAGCTTGAGAAACAAGCCCTCCGTTAATTTAAACAACTTGGCGTAGGCAACCGCGATAAAACCCACAGTGATGGCTGCCGTCCACAAAGCGATGTTCTGAACTTTATAAAAATCCTGGAGTTTTGAGCTTCTTAAAAAACCGATGGGTGAGCCGAGTTTCATGTGATTACTTTATGAGTTGTTTGAGTTGCTGAACCGCTAGCGAGTTTGCGGCGTCCTTCGGCCAAATCAGATACGTATTCGATTCAATCTTTGGAAGCTCAGGCGGCAGACGGAGTGCCTTCAAACCTTCACCGCTCAACTTCTTTATCACCTCTTCGCTGAAGGCGCCGACGCCTAGACCGCGACGGCAAAGATCAAGAAGCACGGACGGATAATCTGAAGTGACAACTGATGACGGAAAGAGATCGCTTTCTTGGAGAGCCTTCTCGAGTAAGGCATCAGAGAATGAATCTGAGCGACAGATGAGAAGCGGCAATTTCGCAAGCGTCGACGCAAGACTTGAGAACGACGACTCTTCCGAGACGTAAAATCGGACCTGCGAGCTCGAAATCAATCGGCTTTCAAGGTTTGAGTTTTTAAGCGCGCTGTTCGCAAACCCAAAATCGATTTTTCCTGACAGAATTTCGCCTTCGATTTCGTCCATCGTTGTATGCCGAAGGTGAACATCTCGTGGCCCAAAGCGTTCGATGAAATCCCCGGCCCACTTGTATGCGATCGCCATCTGCGCGCCAGGCACAATCCCGATTCCGACGGGATAGGTTCCGACATGAACGGGCGAAACCGTTTCGAGCAGTCTTTCGCCGTTCTCGAACATCGACTTCGCGTGCCAGTGCAGCTTTTGACCCTGTTCAGTTAAATCTAATTTTCGACCGTTGCGATCGAAGAGCTTTACTTGGAGTTGCTCTTCGAGAGTTGCAATGTGCTCGCTCACGGTGGATGGACTGAGGCCAACGACCTCAGAGGCTTGCTTAATGGAACCCAGAGAAGCCACCAACTGGAAGTAGTACACCTGATTCCAATTCACCGCAGATATTTTGCGCGAAAGGCCCGACCGGGTCTCGGTTCGCAGGTTCTTCATTTCTTTTGAGTCGCTCACTTGTATCTCACAGCGCAAAAACTTAAATTCGGATAATCCGATCTAAAAATTATCTTAATCGGTTTTTCCGATTTAAGCAAGGTTGAATGACCTAAAGAGTTCGAGACATGTTTGTGGATGAACGCCGATGACAATTGTCTGCACCGGAAAAGCCCCTCGCTTTACGGCCGAATCTGTTGCCGCTTTCTTTAGAAATTCGTAGGCTAGGACATGTCCAAAGACTTCTTCGAACGCTACAACGATAAGCTCACCTACCGCGTCGATTCTTTAGCAAATTGTGAATCCGAGCCCATTCGCGTGCTCGGCGCGATTCAAGATCGCGGCTACTTCATCGCGGCTCATGTTGACGATCTTGAGATCATCGCTGTCAGCGAAAACCTGCCTGCGTTTCTCGGCGTAGATTTGAGTGCGGTGCTCGGCCAGAAACTGGATCGCTTGATCGAGATTCCAGACCTTCAGCCCCTGACGAAAGAGTCGCTCACGGTTGGTGTCAGCGCCAATTCGCTTCGCGGCTCGTTCGTTCAACGCAAAGACGCCGGCGCCTTTACTGTGTCTATGCACGTAAGCTCACAACATTTCTGTATCGATATCGAACCCATCGCCGAGAGCACGAGCGAAGAAAAACTCGGACTCATCAAGACGCTGATCGAGCGCCTCGCCGATCACGACGATTACGTGTCTCTCGCATCGGCCGCCTGCACGCAGTTACGTGCAATCACTGGCTATGATCGTGTCATGGTGTATCGATTTCTAGAAAATCACGACGGCGAAGTCATTGGCGAGGACCACGCTGCGAGTCTCGACCCTTACCTGCACTTACGCTACCCCGCGAGCGACATTCCCGCGCAAGCTCGCGCTCTCTACCTCGAAAGCCGCTATCGTATGATCGGCGATTCGCACGCCGAACCTATTCCGGTCCAGACGATTCAAGGTATCGCGAGAAGAGAACTGAATCTTTCGTGTTCAGGTTTGCGAGCGAGTTCACCCATTCACATCAAGTACCTTCAGAACATGGGCGTACGGGCCTCGTTCTCGGTGCCTATTCGTTTGAACGGCAAGCTTTGGGGCCTTTTCGCTTGTCACAAATATGAGCGGCCGCACTGGCCCTCGATTGAAGTGCGGAACGCTGCGGAGCTGAGTTCTCAGATTTTTTCATCACGCTTACTCGATTTCATCTCGAAGCGTCGACTCAAAGCCAAGAACAACACGCTTCTTCTAAACCAAGATCTTTTGAACTCGATTGCGACGGGCAAAAGTCCGATCGAAGCCTTCAAAGCAAATGAGAAGGAAGTTTTGGCACTGACGAGAGCGACAGGTGCCTATGTCCGAATGGGCGGGCTCACGGCGATGCTCGGGGTTTGTCCTCGGGTAGATCTTCTCGACGCTTTGATGAGCGACCTCTCGAAACGAGAGTCTCAAACATCATGGAAAACACAGTGCTTGAGCTTTGATTATCCGGCGCTCGAGCC
>CAJYOV010000280.1 GCA_913776405.1 Pseudobdellovibrionaceae bacterium | reverse complement strand
CCAAAGTACGTTTGGTTGTCGTCAGGGTTCACAAACGGTGTCTCGCCTTTAGCCGCGCTTGCCGCCAAGACTTTTGAGACCAGAACTTGATTTTTGATGTTCGTGACTTTCGCAGCGAGCGAGTCGTCCGGGTGCGCCAGCACGTCGCCGTCTTTATCAATGAGGAACTGAAGCCGAACAGACGCATCCGCGAACGCCGCCTGGAAACGATCTAATCGAATATCGGCGATAACAGCTTGGCTCACTTGGCCCGAATCATCCTTCGCCAGCGGGAAGCCAATCGTGAGAAGCGGAACTTTGTCGACGATCGAAGAGTTTCGAACTTCAACGTTACCCGCGAAGACCGATTCCACCGGGAATCTTTTGGCGGCACGAACGGTTGCCATGTAAGCTTCAGCGCCCTCTTCGCTGATCTCGAAGAGTTTCAGGTATGATGTCTGGATGATTTGATTCACTTCGCGCTCGCGAGGTGTTCCCGGCCGTTGAACCACGCTTAAAGCGACGAGATCCGAGTCCTGGTAGAAGCTGAGATCCATCGACGTTTTGCGATCTTGAGCCGACGGGTAATCCTTCAACATCAACGACGCGATGATACGAGCCTTCGCGACATAGCTATTCAAAAGTGTTTGGACGGACTCAGAGCGGGCCACCGCTTGGAACAAGTTTTCTTCCCGCGCGGACGTCGTCGCATCCTCTTCCAAGCGTTCTGCGATCTTGTACGTGATCGCGGCACTGGCCGATGCCAGAAGAAACACGGCCATTACGACGAGCTTCATCGCGATTGGAAATTGAATGCGAAATCGAAACTTCGGTTTCAAAACTTGTCCCTGAAAGAAAAAAAAGACTCCAGTCTCTGTATCGGCGAATCCTCCCCCGAAATGACTGATTCTCGGCCACTTCGCTTGAATCGAGCCGCAATCACGACCTTCATCCGCTCGACCAAAGCGTGGTCTCGTTTAATTCTAGCTAGTTTCTCCCGATGTAAACTCCTGGGAGTTCACAACTTTGAGCCATCACCGCCCGATTCATTCTTTCATCGCGACAGTCGCGTTCGTCTTAGCAGGCTTGGGCCTGCTTTGGCCAACGACTGCCCTTGCGCAAAAGCGTGACGCTGAGCTTGAATGGGAAGCGATTCCGGATGTCTCTCGCTACGAAATCGAAGTGCGCGCGCTCTCAGTCGCAAACTCGAAACCGCTTCTCTTCAAAACCAAATCGCCCGCTTGGAAAGGGCGTCTTAGGTTCGGCAAATATTCACTTCGTATCCGCGTCTACGACGCGCGTGGAGTTCCGTCTCTTTGGGGTGAGCCAAGTGAATTTTGGGTTCGACTTCTTCCACCCGAAAAGCTGACACCGAAGACCGGTGCCACGATTGCCTCAAAGAACGAAGAGATCGAAACGGTTTCATTTGCGTGGACACCCGTGCAAGGTGCAGTCGCGTATAAGTTCGATCTATTTTCGGCGCAATCTAGCGACAGGCCCCTGCTCACACAAACCGTGACGGCTTCAAAACTTGATCTGCCGTTGAATGTGGCTCAACGCTACTCTTGGCGAGTCAGCGTCGTCATGGACGAAAATGAACCTGGTGAGCCAGACAAAACGGATTCTTCGTTCACGATTCAAGGCGCAAAGCTCAAAACCCCGGATGTGATAGATCCGGGAACGGACTTTGTTCGTGAGCTCAGTTGGTCAAAGCCGCCGAACGTGGATGCTTTCACTTACAGCCTTGAGCGCTTTGTTGGCCGTGGAAAATGGAAGACCGTCGAGAAGAAAACAAATTTTGCCGACACGAAAATTCCGTTAAGCGAAAAATATCCGGGCGGCCGCTACCGTTTACGAGTCCAAGGCGCAGCTCCGCTCAGACCGAGTTCACAAATTCAAACTCTCGAATTCAATGTGCGTGACGGCGACCGTTCTGAAGAAGCTGCAAATTTAGCGCGCCTTCGAGAGTCGCTCGAACAACCGTCGAACTTTTATTTCATCACAAGTTATTTCGTAACGAACATCCAGTATTCTGGCGTCGTCCGCGAGCGCGCAACCGCCGTCAAATTCGACGCGATCGGTGGAACTGGCCGACTTGGCCTCGGTTACGTTTTCCCAAAATCACCTTGGTCCACGTTCGGTGTCGTGGATTTATCGGGCTTCAACATCAAAGGGCAAACCAGCACGTTTGCAAGTGCCGAGGTCCACGCCGTTTGGCGTCGTCACTGGAATGTCTCACTCCTGCGCGCAAGCGGTGGCCTCTTCTATAAAGAACTGCCGGAAGCCTCGGGCTTCGCTCTTGCCGGCACGGGCGATGTGGACGTCTCGAAGCTCACCGGCTACGGGCCGCACGTCGGTTTCGAGTTCCTCCATCCGTTCACTTACAAGTTGGGGCTTCAGCTAAATGCGCGAGCTTATCTTTCGATCGCAGGTGCGACACCAAATGGTGAGGCGTTTAAACCGCAAGCGAGTTATCAGTTCTCAGTTCTTGGGAGTTATCGCCTCGGCCGCGAGACCGTCGGCTTCGCGGGTTACAGCTACCGGAAAGACAACGGAGCTTACGCCGCAAAACCGGGCGACCCGAACGATCCAAGTTCGGGTGCCGCGCGCGCTGGCGAAGAGAACTCGATTTCCATCACAGGGCATTATTTAAACCTGATACTTGAGTACGCGTTTTAGTCGGATTTGATGTAGACTCGAACCGTCTTATCGGAGGTCTACATGGACAATACAGATAGTTCAAATGCGGCAAACGTAAATGCGTTCACTCCCCTTCACGGCCAAGATATCGCGACTTTAGCGGGTGGTTGCTTCTGGGGAATGGAAGATCTGCTGCGCAAACTGCCCGGCGTGATCGATACCGAAGTCGGTTACACAGGTGGCGTCACGCCAGGCAGTTTGCGCAGCAGATCTTCCATCCCCCAGAAGCAACCACCCGCTAAAGTCGCGATATCTTGGCCGTGAAGGGGAGTGAACGCATTTACGTTTGCCGCATTTGAACCGTCT
>CAJYOV010000279.1 GCA_913776405.1 Pseudobdellovibrionaceae bacterium | reverse complement strand
GGGCGATCTACCGGAAAGCGATCGGTTGTCGATTGTTCGCGTTCGTTTACGGGGCCTTCCGTTTACTTTTCGATATCCATAATTATTCGTCCACCGGGAATTTTGGATTTGAGTCTGAATTCGCTTCATACTTCGCATCTGACTTCGCATCACTCGGAAAGTCGCGAGGATCACGAAGCTGTTTTCCAAGACCCGCCATCGACGACGTCGGCTCAATGTCCGCCGTCGAACCCATGTTCGGTTTCGTTGCCGTTGGCTCGATATCGAAGCCCATTTCTTTACTCGGCTCAGCGCCTTTAAATTTTGAGTTTTTCACGATCTCGATTTGCTGACCGCCGATATTTGCCATGTTCTTGTTTGAGTCCATGAGTGACCTCCTCTTGGTTCTCAAAAGACTACTGGTTCGTTAGCGGCGTTTCTTCTCCGGCTTATCGCAGGAATTGGCGATTTCGTGAAATCCCGTGCAAACTCCCTCCGACGCGGTTTCCGGGCTGTGACTCTGAGGGTGGTAGTGGTTTTGCCGTGGGTGCTCCGCCGGCAACGAAATTCAGTCGGCGCTACCGGATGCGAGCAAATGATCGACTAGCGTCTCTACAAAGATCTTATGTTTCTCGCCATCTTTGTTCGTCCGTAGGTTTCTAAAGCTCGAAGCTGATTGTGCGTTCGACAAAGCACCCGCAGATTTTCTGGTGAGTGGTCGCCTCCTTGCGCAAATGGCCGAATGTGATCGAGCTCCAACGCCCAACGAGATCCGCATTTTTGTTTCGTCTCCTCGTTGATGTGCGTGCACGCGTAACCATCGCGCATGAGCACGAATCGACGTGTATCCGCGGGAATACTTCTCGAGTGCGAATGGGACTTGTAATCGAGAGACTCATTAAAATTACGCGGTCCGGCGCTTTTGGTTTTCGAGGCTGATTTTTCTTCCCGGCGCATCGGATCGATCTTGTTTAGCGTGATATCCATCACTTTGTTAAACAGCTCACAGTCGGACGACGGCTGCGATAGCGCGTGCGCTAAAAGCTGCTTCGCGCGGGTGATCTTGTTTTCAAGTTCTTGGTTGGAGGTAAACTGGCGGATGAATGTTTGCTCAGTGATTTGCCTCGACTTATCTGGAGTCGCAAATTGCGGCGATCGAATCGCGAGTTCACGTTCAACCTCACGGTGGCTCATACCCTCGAGTTGTCTGAACATCTCGCGCTTTTCTTCTACGGGAATCGTCGTTCCGATAGCCTTAGATTCTCTGTACAAGAACTGGTTAACCTTCGCGACTGTCGTCGCCTGAATCTCGCCGGAGATGATTTTCGATTCGATCTCCGGGAGCTCTTCGAGAGTTTTCATGATCGAAAATTTGCGGTAAAAATCTGAATCGCTCATCCTCAGCTTTTCAACGCAATATTTTGAGAACGTCGGATAATTTTGAGCCCACACTCGACGTCGATAAGACTCTTTCATGAAGTAAATTACGATCATCGAAAGGCGTCGCTCTGCCTTTAAATACCGAATAAATTCTTGCTCGAACTCGGCGGGAGGAAGGTTGCGAATTTTAGCTAGAACCTGTTCGGAAATCTGCTCTGTCGGCGCTTCTTGTTTCTGCATCCGCCTTTAAACTGCAAATTAGAAACCCGACTCTACTGCGGTTAGAATCATCGTCGTCGCGAAGATAAAGATTTTTGTCCGAACCCCGGGCTAAGTTCTTCTCGACGCTGTCTAAGCATATGAGGCCAAGTTTCAAACGCTTGAAAATTCTCAGACCGAAAACACCGAATCAATCAAGCCCGACACCGACCCGTCATCCTTAAGATCCAGCCACAGCTTTAACGCACCCGTTCGGCAACGTTGCCGAACGGGTGCGTCACGCTACTTGAGCTAGAAGAACCAGACCCCGCCCCCGCCCAACCTCCGCTAAACTCACACGCATGATTTATGACTTCATCGTACTTGGACTCGGCGGAATGGGGAGCGCTGCCTGCTACCATCTTGCACAGCGTGGGCATCAGGTCGCGGGCGTTGAGCAGTTTGATTTGGTCCACGAGCGCGGAAGTTCGCACGGGCAAAGTCGCATCATCCGCAAAGCCTATTTCGAGCATCCCGATTACGTTCCGCTACTCGAGCGCGCCTACACATTGTGGCGGGAGCTTGAAGCGGAATCGAAGCGCACGCTTTATCACGAAACCGGAATCGTCTACTCCTGCCCGGAAGACAGCGCGCTCTTAAAGGGTCTCTACGAATCTTCAAGGCGCTACAACCTGCCGCTTGAATCGCTTCAGCAAACCGACATCAGTAAGTGGTTTCAAACAAAGCCGGAGCGCGTTCTCGTTCGAGAAAAAATCGGTGGATACCTCGAAGTCGAAAACTGCGTGCGAGCGCATCTCGAGCAAGCGAAGCTTTTTGGCGCAACTCTCTACGAGCGAGAGGCGATTCAAAACTGGCAGGCGACGGAAAACGGAGTCAGCGTTCAACTCAAAAACAGAACGCTGCACGCGAAGAAACTGATCCTTGCAACTGGCGCATGGCAGTCAGACACGAATCATCTCTCGCTGCCTCTGAAAATTTTGAAGAAGACGATGTATTGGTTCGAAGCTCAAGACTCAACACTCGAAACCTCGGGCTTCCCATGCTTCTTGAGCGAAACGCCAGGCGGAATCTTCTATGGATTCCCGCAAGCGACTCCGAATGCAGGCCTCAAGGTTGCCGAACACAGCGGAGGCGAAGCGCTCACGCACCCGACGCAACTTACGAATTCGTTAAGCGGCGGAGAGTTCGAACGCGTTCAAAACTTTGTTCAAAGTGAGTTGAAAAACGTGAGCACGAAACTTCTCGCTCACAAGCTTGCATGTATGACACCCGATGAACATTTCATGATCGACATCCACTCACAACACGCAAACGTTGCGTTCGCAGCCGGTTTCTCTGGCCATGGATTCAAGTTTGCGAGCGCCGTTGGCGAAATCTTAGCCGACTTAGCCGAGCGCGGAGAAACGAAACTGCCGATAGACTTTCTCTCGGCAAAACGCTTTCAAACTTAAAGGCCTTAAACCGTCCGAATGAGCGAACAGAATTCAAGCGCATTCATGTAAAACCGGCCTATTGCAAACCACTCTTACGTGCGGCCATCTAAGAGCGGCCGAGTGCGTGAATCGTTACCCGTCCCAGCCAGCTTTACGAAACGCCCCCTCACTTCTCCGTCGGATCCTTAATCGGTGGCGCGATCGGAGGTGCCGCACCTTCTTTCGCGGCACCAGGTGCAGGTCTGCGGAAGGCCGGATTCAATTTCCCCGGCGTGAAGCTCTGACGTTCATCGAAGAAGAACGGATAGCTCACTTCGACGATTTCGCTTGCGACAGCGTCTTCACGGAACATTTTCGAGCGGTCGAAGTGCAGTTCAGACACTTCGTGAATCAAGCACTCTTCGATATCCGTAAGCGAAGGATCGACCTCAACAAGTCGCGCGTTCTTGACGTCGCCGTCACCGTCGATGTCCCACGTGACACGCGCTTTTCCCATGGCGCCCGGGCGCTTGTCGATCGCAGCTTCGTAGCAGGCTGAATAACGAGAGGCGCGCGACTTCACGACCTCACGGAGATAATCAGGCTTCACTGAGCCTGACTCAGCCACGCCCGGAGTTTTGGAGTGCGACGCGCAAGATGACAAAGCACTCGCGAGAGCAACAGCCGCAAGAAACCGAATTCCCGAAGAGAGTACCGAAAGACCTGATCCAAAATTCATAATCGAAACTCCACTCAGAGATCCGCTTACACGAATCATTGCGAACCACCGAACCGCCTGCGCTGAGGCGAACTAACGAGCATGCTCGTGCGCAAGCGTATCGTTGATCGCTTCGACCAACTCCGGCACAGGGCACGGCACACAGCCAACTTTGCCGACAACAACGCCCGCGGCAAAGTTCGCGAGTGCACACGCCTGCGGGAGCGTAAAGCCAGAGCCCCATGCAAGAGCTAACGCCGCAATCACCGTGTCGCCAGCGCCGGTAACATCAAAGACGGCTTTCGCGTTTGTCGGAAGATCAACGACCGAGCCGCCCGCGATGCCACCTTCAAAAATGCGCATCCCGTTTTTACCGAGAGTCAGAACCATTTGTTGCGACTCGCAGACTTCCATCAAACGGTGACCGATTTTATCAAGGAAAGCGGGATCACGACGAAGATCGTCGCTACCGATACCCGAGAGCGCGACAGCTTCATCGTAGTTCGGAGTCATCACATCGATGCCGCGATAAGTTTTCAGAGGTGTCTTCGGATTCGGATCGGCAAGAACACGCTTGCCCGCTGCGCGCGCCATCTTCACGACTTCGGCTACCAAGCGATCGCTCACAACGCCTTTTGCGTAATCTTGGACGATAACGGCAGCAGCCGAAGTCAAACGCTCGCGCACTTTCGCCAGCACAGCGTCTTCGGCTTCGCGAGAGAGAAACTTGCGATGCTCGTAATCGACGCGAACGATGTGGTGGTTCTGCACCATCACCCGCAGTTTTCGCGTTGTCGGGCGATCGGCATCTACTACCAGGTGATCGGCCGAAACGCCCGCCGCACGCAAGAGACCGCGAAGCGAATCTGCCGCAGCGTCCCGGCCAACGACCGCGATAAGCGATGCGACACCGCCCAAGGAAGCAACGTTTTGCGCCACGTTAGCGGCCAAGCCCAATCGAGATTCTTCCGTTTCGACTTCAACAACCGGAACCGGAGCTTCGGGACTGATACGACGAACAGGTCCCAACACGTACTCGTCTAACCCGACGTCGCCGACAATCAAGACCTCGCGCCCGCGAAGATCTGGAAGATGCTGCAGAATGTAAGGTGCGTATTCGGCCATGCGTCGCTGAGACATGAGAACTCCAAAGTCGTGATTGGTGCCAAAATAGGCGCGAATTCGGAGCAAATCAACGCCGCAAATCTGAGTGCTGTTTGGGCAGAACCAAACGCCAAAATTGCGCCTCTCGGCAGACAAAGACTGAACTTGCAAAGCACTAGAGCCGGCGTTCTAATGAAAAACCAAAAAACCACCCACTCCCGAGGCTCTCCAATTTCGAGCATTGGGATTTGAAGAGGCACTTCATGTCAGGCGATTATTCAGACGGACCTTTATTCAAGAACACGATTAAAATTCTTGAGGATGCTGCGGGCGTTATCAACTGTGACCCGAACGTTCTTGAGCGTATCAAACGCCCAAAGCGCGCGATCATCGTGTCCGTCCCAGTTCGTATGGACGACTACCGCATTAAAGTTTTCACTGGCTACCGCGTCCAGCACAGCTCGACACTCGGCCCCTACAAGGGCGGTATCCGTTACCACCAGGACGTCGATCTTTCAGAAGTTGCCGCACTCGCGACTCTCATGACTTTCAAGTGTTCGCTTCTCAACCTTCCACTCGGTGGCGGTAAGGGCGGCATCCGCGTCGACCCAACTCAGTTGTCACGTACGGAAAAACAAAATCTCACGCGTCGTTATACATCGGAACTCGGTCACGCGATCGGGCCCAATGTCGACATCCCAGCACCGGATATGGGTACGGATCCACAGACAATGGCTTGGATCATGGACACCTACTCGCAAGAAGTTGGTTACGCTCAACCGGGCGTCGTAACGGGTAAGCCAGTTGAAATCTGTGGCTCCCTCGGTCGCGCGGGTGCAACAGGTCTCGGCGTTATCTTCACGGCAGAAAAAGCACTCGCAACTCAGAACATGAAGATGGCTGGTTGCACGATGGTAATCCAAGGTTTCGGTAACGTCGGTCAGCACGCGGCTGTTTACGGCTTCGAGCGCGGCGCGAAGATTCTCGCGGTTTCGGACGTTTCCGGCGGTATCTACAACCCGAACGGTCTCGATATCCCAGATCTCGTTCGCTACGTGACCGAACACAAAGTCGTTAAAGGTTACCCGAAAGCGGAACCTGTTTCGAACGATCAGCTTTTGACGATCAAGTGTGATGTTCTCGCGCCATGCGCGATGGAAAACGTCATCACAAAAGACAACGCTGCGAAGATCGACACGAAATTCATCATCGAAGGCGCGAACGGTCCAACGACGAACGAAGCGACTAAAATGCTTCACGAAAAAGGCGTTTTGATTTGCCCGGATATCTTGGCAAACGGCGGCGGCGTTATCGTGTCGTACTTCGAGTGGGTTCAGGGTCTCCAACACTTCTTCTGGTCTGAAGACGAAGTAAACTCGCGTATGAAACAAATCATCACGGGCGCCTTCGACAAAGTTTGGGAACTCAAAGAAGAAAAGAAGATCGACATGCGAACAGCAGCGATGGGCCAGTCGGTACGCCGACTCGAGCGCGCGATGTTGCTTCGTGGTTTGTATCCTCGCTAATCTGCCCGAAGGGCAATGCTCCTTCCGCAGAGAAGGCTCCGGACCACCGGGGCCTTTTTTTATTTCGAAGATCAAACTACCGTTAGCCTTAAAGCCAGTACAGACTCCTTAATGAGCAGCACGTTCACCGCATCTCCTTCGGAGTGAATAATGAAACCATGGCTCCTACTCCCCGTAAAAGTTGCGCACGATATAGCGCCCATTGCGCTTAAACTTGGCGCCGCTTTTCAAACCTCCGATATCCCGAAATGGAATCCTTTGAAATGGAAAGGGCTCACGTTTCCGAATCGCTTGGGCCTAGCCGGTGGCGTCGATAAAGATGGCGAGCTCATCGAAGAGTGGTGGGCGTACGGCGCAGGCTTCGTTGAGATCGGAACGGTCACACCGAAACCGCAAGGTCCGAACCCGGGCAAAATCATGGGGCGCGATCTCGAATCACGTGCGCTCTGGAACCGCATGGGCTTTCCCGGCTCTGGGGCGGACGTTGCACTCGCGAACCTTCGCGATCTCCCGACCAAACGTCGCACGCCCGTGTTCGTGAACATCGGAAAAAATCGAGATACTGCCAAGGACGAAGCCGCAAAAGACTACGCTGAGTGCATCCGAACACTCGCTGGTTTTGCAGATGCGTTTGTTGTGAATATTAGCTCGCCGAATACTTCGGGCCTTCGCGAACTCCTGCAGCCCAAGCAGCTTCAGCGTTTTCTTGGCGCGGTGCTCGCTGCGAGAACGAAAGTCGAGCAGGACTCACCTCGTTCAACGCCCGTGCTCTTGAAGTTGAGCCCCGATGCAGAGAATTCTGCTCTGAGAACGGTTGTCGAGGTGGCCTGCGAACTAGGAATCGATGGCTTCATCGCTACTAACACGACGCTCGCACGTGAACACGGCAGCCCGTTTCCACCGGAAGGTGGCGTTTCGGGCGCTCCACTCGCCTCACGCTCAAAAGAAGTGCTGCATCAACTGCGCGACGCGCTCGGAAACAACAAAGGCGAACGCTTACTCGTTTCGGTAGGCGGCGTGATGTCCCCCGAAGACGTGCGCGAACGCCTCAGCTTGGGGGCAGACCTTGTCCAAGTTTACTCGGGCCTTATCTTCGAAGGTCCGGGTTTCTTCAAAAATGTCGCGAAGGCGATGAACACGCGCGGCGACGTTTAACCCTTTCTGGATGCGTTTCCGCCTCTGACATGGAAGACTGATCTTTTGAGATTTTAGGATACCGTCATGAGTTTGAAGCGCCCCGTTTGGATCCCAGTCGTCACCGGCCTCTTAAGACGAGGCGACAAAGTTCTCGTCGGTCAAAGACCGATTGGCAACAGTCTGGCCGGTCACTGGGAATTTCCAGGTGGCAAAATCGAAAAAGGCGAAACTCCTGAAGAAGCACTCGTTCGTGAACTTCAAGAAGAACTCGGGATCGAAGCTCAAATCGGCACTCTAAAACTTGCAAGTACGCACTCATACGGCGACACCGGCATCGTCATTATGTTTTACGAAGTCTTGTTCTGGAAAGGTGAACCGAAGAACGTTCACCACATGGAACTGAAGTGGGTTCGCCCCGATGAACTTAAAGACCTCTCGATCCCCGATGCGAATCGAAAAATTTTGGGCCGCATCGAAGACGCTCTTCGAGAAAAGTAACTTTCAAAAGCGGAGGACGACCAATGGCACGTATTGCGTTCTTTAGCGAAAGACTCCCCACTGGCTCATTCGACGCGATTACCGCTTTTTCCTATGGTCTGATGACGACTCTCGCGGATCAACAGCACGACGTCCGTGTGTTTTCAACCTATCGTGAGGGCGAGAACCTGCCGCCCGCGCATCCGCGATTGCAGATCTTACGACCTTTCCGGAACTGGGGTTGGCTTGAGATCCCGCGCTTGATTCCAATCCTTCTCGAATTTCAACCTGAGTTGATTCACATCGTGCAGCCGCGCGAAGAGACCCTTCGCGGTTTAACAAACGCTTTAACGGCACTTCCCGCGATGGGACCGGTCATGGGTCGACCACGATTTGTTGTGTCTCTTTACGATGTGAGCCCGCAAGCACTGAATCGCAACAAAACGCTTCTTTCGTTTACCGATGTCATCGTGGTGACCAATCGCGAGCAAGCCGATCAGGTGATTCGTTGGTATAACGGGCGACCAGTACCGACTCTTGAAATCGTGCCGCTTCCCACGGGCGATACGAATGAGTCGGTAACCGAGATTGAGCCACTCCCCGCTCTTGATGCGCTGATCGCGCGATCAAAAGATTTGATTCTCATACCGGGTGATTTGTCAGAACAGCGTGATCCAAAAGCGCTCGTTGAACTTCTGATCGAGACTCTCGATCAAGTGCCTACGCTCGGCATCGTTTTTGGCGGCGGCTGGGGCGCAATCTCGATTCTTACGCGCCGGGAACTGATGAACGCTTTCGAAGATCGCGGCCATGGCGCACGCGTTCTTTTCACCGGCCCGTTGACGCCCGCGCAGGAGCAAGCCTGCCTCTCAGCAGCGACTTTGGTTTTCCTCGCAGCCCTCGAGACCACGTCACTCGCGTTAGCTAGATGGATTCGCCTATCGCTCGCGGCCGCACGACCGCTGATCTTGCGCGATGAACAGACCGAACTCGATCCACTGAAATGGCAGGACCGCGTGAACGCCTTTGTTGTTTCGAGTCACCTAAGTTCATGGGGCGCGACTCTCGCCGAGTCTGTTTTAGACCGCGATTTGCGGAAGCAGATTCAGAAGATGCTGCCAGACTTCACTCGTAGCGAAGCGATCGATCATCCGAGCAATTCGATGAGCCGGATTTATGCGCAGGCCTTGCGTGCTCCGCGAAGTTCGTTACGATAGAGAGCACGATGGCCTCGAAACCGGAACTACCTAAAAAACTAAATGTTTGCTTGGTTGCGCGCTACTTCCCGATTGCGGGTCGCGCTTCAGGATTCAGTTTTTTGAGATTGATTGCACGCGGACTAGCCGCTCGTGGTCACCGCGTGACGGTCCTGGCGGGCTCGCACCCTCTCGGCCAGCAAGAAATCGTTCAAGACGGCGTGCGCATTTTCTTTCTGATGGAAGGCCGAGCGGCGCGCGTTCGTCGTGACCCTTTCGCAGATCTTGTGAAATCGAAATTCATCGATCTCCACAACGATCCCGCGAGTGGGCCCTTCCATCTGGTCCACTCAGTTGACGATTCGGCTCTGAAGATCAGCTTGCACAAAAAAGCGTATAAAGTCGCAATTGCCTACGATGTCGCGGCAACTCGGTTGTCCGAACTCTTCGCGATGATGGGTATGGGTCAAGAAACGCTTGGTTCGATCTTGAGCATGAGTACGGCGGTCGGTTACCGCTTCCTTCGTTCTTTCTACGGTCAAGATCACAAGCTGCTGAAAACCGCAGATGGGATCTTTGTCACAAGTCCGCGCGAACGCTTGGCGCTTGAGCGTTACTATCTTTATCCAGACGCTCGTATCCACACTGTGCCTTACGGCATTGAAATCGGCGATCTTGCTCCGCGGGAAAAGTCTGAAGACTTACGGAAGAGCTTGAGCATCCCCGAGACTGCGAAAGTGGCTGTGACAATCACGGACATGACTGAAGTCGGGGAAGTGAAGTCGCTTCTTCAGGCGTTTGAACAAGTCTCGATCAAGAAACCGAACTCACGGTTGATCATTGTCGGCGACGGCCCAAAATTTAAAGACATTGAGTACGAGATGCTCACGATGGCTTTAGGCAGCAAGGTCGTTTTCACCGGCGCCGTCAAAGATGCCGACGTGCCCGATTACATAGCGCTTGCCGATGTTTTCGTAAACCTCAGTGCGCGAACGACTGGCTTTGAAGCCTCTTTGCTGGAAGCGATGGCGCAGAAAAAAGTCATCGTCGGTTCTGAAGTG
>CAJYOV010000278.1 GCA_913776405.1 Pseudobdellovibrionaceae bacterium | reverse complement strand
CGAAAAAGCCGGACTCACCTAAAGTAAATCTCGATAAAGCAAAGCGTGATCAAGAGGCTGCTCTCAAACGACTTGAGGCGCTCGAAAAAATTGAACGTATGGCGAAAAACGCGGATTCGACTTCGACCAAACCTGCGTCACGGCCACCGCAGCCCGTAAAGGGCAACGCAATCTCGAAAGGCAATTCGCTCACAGGCGTTACACGTCTTGAGCATCAAGGTTATTTGCAACAGGTCGATGGCTCAGTGAAAGGCCATTGGAATCTTCCGGGCTTTTTACGAAGCGGCAATTACGCAGCGAGCGTCCGCCTCTTCATCGATGAAAACGGAACGATTACGAAACGTCAGATTTTGAAAAGTTCAGGCAATGAAATTTACGATAACCGAGTTCTTGCGGCCGTCGATGCGGCAAACCCGCTGCCGAAGCCGCCTGACAGTTTGACCGGGATTCTCTCGGTCGACGGATTGGTTCTCGAATTTGTGCCTGAGTGATTGGTCGAGCGAAAGGAACGTGACACCTATGAAGAAGCTCTTATTTGGTTTGATGATGACTCTGTCTCTGACGGCACCCATGAGCGCGCTCGCGCAAGAGGGTGAATCGAGCAGCGGTCTTTATATCAAGATCGGTCAAGCGAGTTTGAAGAAGAGTTTGATGGCGGTGCCTCCGTTTCAATTCTCAGGTGCACCGGGCTCTGCCTCTTCAGGTGTGGCCGCCGGAAAGACACTCTTCGATGTTTTCAAAAACGACATGGAGATCAGCGGCTTCTTCGATTTCATTAAGCCGGATGCCTTTCTTGAAGACGTAAGCAAAATCGGATTGAAGCCAGCGCCTGGTGAGGCGGGCGGTTTTAAGTACGACGCCTGGAAGCAAATCGGGACTGAGTTTCTCGTGCGTGTTGGCTACCGCATGACAGGTGGCGATCTCGCCGTCGACGCTTACGTTTACTACGTACCTCAACAGAAGCTTGTGCTGGGTAAAAGCTATAAGGGTAAATCCTCTGACGTTCGCGTCCTTGCTCACACATTCTCAAACGATGTGATCAAGGCGCTTACGGGCCAGCCCGCGTCTTTCCTCTCGAAGATCGTTGTCTCTCGCTCAACTTCACCTGGCGTGAAAGAAATCTTTGTCATGGATTGGGATGGTGCGAACGCACGCCAAGTCACGAAGCACGGAACGATCGCACAATCACCAGCGTGGTCTTGGGACGGGCGAATGATCGCCTACAGTGCGTTTGCGTATCATGCGAATCAGAAGACGAGAAACCTGGATCTCTTCTCTTACAATCTCGACACTGGAAAACGTTTTGCCGTGTCATACAGAACGGGTGTGAACTCGGGCGCCTTCTTCTTCCCGGATAATCGCCACATGGCGCTTACGATTTCCAATGCGGGAAGCCCGGACATCTACAAATCGACGCTTGATGGCCGCACGCTGACGCGTCTGACTCGCGCAACAAAAGGTGAATTGAACGTTGAGCCAGCCGTGAGCCCTGACGGTTCAAAGATCGCGTTCTCATCTGACCGCACGGGGCAGGCGATGATTTACGTGATGAATGCTGACGGCTCAAACCCAAAACGTCTGACAATCGCGGGTCGGTACAATTCAACACCGGCTTGGTCTCCGGATGGTAAGAAGATCGCGTTTGCGGGGGCCGATCCGCGCAACTTCGATATCTTTGTAATGGATGCAGACGGTACGAACATGCAGCGTTTGACGTCTGCTAAAACGGCAGCGGGTACTATGGCGTCGAACGAAGACCCATCGTTCTCGCCGGATGGTCGCCACATCCTCTTCCGCTCGAATCGTACTGGTAAATTCCAACTCTACGTTGTCGGTGTCGATGGCGAGAACGAGCATCGGGTGACGTTCGATAATCACGAGTATTTCAAACCACGTTGGTCACCGTCTTTCGATTGATTGAGGTAAATGGCGTATGAATGCGAATTGGCCAGCGATCGAACGTTATCGCACGCTGCTTTCGCATTCTTCGCCGAAAACCGAATCTGATCGCCTCCGTCTCCTCCGGCATGAAGGTTGGCTGAAGTGTGCTAGTGACACAGCTAGCGACTCAAGATCCGCCAAAGACGTTTGCGAAGGCTGGTCAGATCGAGCCGAAGAACTGCTTCTAAAAGCATGGTCGATGTCTGGGTGTGAAAAACTCGGTTACGCACTCCTAGCGCTCGGGAAACTGGGTGCCCGCGAACTAAATCTCTCTTCCGACGTCGATCTGATTCTCGTACGCGCCGACGATCAAGAAGTTGATCTGAAAGCAATACGCGCGTTTCAAACTCTACTGACTGAGTACACCGAATTTGGCTTCTGTCTCAGAGTGGATTTGACGCTTCGACCGGGCGGGAAGTCGGCGGCACTCATTCCAAGTCTTTCAGAATTTGAGTTTCATTACGGTTATCACGGCGAGATGTGGGAGCGGCTGGCGTTCGTTCGCCTAAGAATTCTCGCGGGCGCTCAAAAGCTTCGCGACGAGATCGAAACGTTTAGTCAAAAATTCTCCTACCGAAAGCATCTCGATTTCACTTTGCTCGAAGAATTGAAGGGCCTGCGATCGAAAATTCGATCTGAGAAGTTTGAGACTCGCGAAAACTGTTTTCATCTCAAACTCGGTCCCGGCGGTATCCGTGAGCTCGAACTCTTTGTGCATGCACTTCAAGTCATTCACGGCGGCCGCCAATCAACTCTGAGAACGTTTTCAACAACAAAGGCCATCGTCAAAATTCGTGAACTCGGGCTTTTGCCTGAGATTGAGTGCGACGATCTTCTTAAATCCTACTGGTATCTAAGAACCCTAGAAAACAAGCTGCACGCCTTCGAGGATCAGCAAACATACCTCGTCGATCTACAAGCCGGGCATCCAGCGCTTCCGCCTAATTTTCAGAGTGAGTTAAAAAAAACGACGGAGCGAGTGATGGAGATCGCCGATTCGCTCTTCAGCGTAGGACAGGAGTCGTCGTCGGTTCCGACCACCACCGACGCTCAGCAAAGCTGGCTCGAGTCCTTGGGTTTCTCTAAGCGCTCGCAACTAGAGACATGGCCTGAATTGCTTTCCGCCACGGCGCTTTCTCGTCACAGCGAGCGAGACGAAGAAGCGAGACTTTCGTTTCTCGAAGGGTTTGTGCAAACGCTCGGGAAAACAGGTGTCGACCGCGATCTCGGGCTTTCGCTTCTTCTCGATTTCATTCGCGCAACGCGAGCGAAAGCGAGTTTCTTCACTTTACTCAACCGAGAAACGCGCGTGAGAGACGATTTGGCGAGATTGTTTTCAATCTCGCCTTATCTCGGCTCCATTCTAGCTTCGCGACCGGAGCTCATTGACGAATTTATTTTCAGACGGCACGCAGAGCCTTCGGCCGATCTAGAAGTTCTTCTAGAAGAACTTGCTGAACGAAGGCTCGTTGTAGAACTCATCGCTGCAAATCAGTTTCTGTCAGATAACGATCTAAAGTCTCTGAATCAAAATCTGTCTCGATCTGCAGATGCCATCACTTCAACACTCCTTGAGCGACTGAAGATTGAATACGCTGCACCTGACGTTTCGATCTTACCCATGGGAAAATGGGGCGGGCGAGAGCTTGGCTTGAAATCCGATCTCGACTTCGTTTTCATAACTCCGGACGAGCCGAAAGCCGAGGATCATAAACTTGCGCGAAGATACTTGGCTCGAATCACTGAGGCCCATCGTGGCGGCGCCATCTTCGCGGTCGACATGCGATTGCGACCGAGCGGCAATGCGGGCCCGATTCTTGTTTCTGAGCCTCGCTTAAAGTCTTACCTTGAAGGTTCGGCAGACGATGCACGTGCCGCCGCTTGGGAGAGGCAGGCCTATCTGCGCTCTCGAGCGATGAGTAACTTAAGCTTCAACCCGGCGGAAGTCGCGGCTCAACAGGGTCTTACGCAAGGGGACCTCGACGAACTTCAGAGAATTCGCTCGAAACTTTTTGTGCCTTCAAGAGAAGGCGAATTGGACCTCAAGCTCTCCGACGGAGGTCTTGCCGATGTCGAGTTCACAGCGCAGATCGCACTTCTTGTGCGCCGGGAGTTCTCTATTGATCCGTCGACTTCCGGCATGATTCAATATCTAGAGGGCGTCGAGAGTTCATGGAAGAGCGTCGGTGTCGAAATTCGCGAACGATATGAGCAGCTTCGAAAGATCGAACAGCTCTACCAGTTGACAACAAGTCAATCGGGTTCGCGCTTGAAAGTTAGATCGGATGAGTTCAAAAGACTCGCGTCGGTTTTGAAAATGACTTCGGAAGAACTCGAAGCACAAATCAGATCGAATCTTTCCGCGCTAATGCTGTGTCTAGATCAAGTTCGCTCGTTCGCACGGAGGTGAACGGTGTTCACAATGAAAAGACTTTCTAAATTTGCAGTCGCGCTGTCTCTCGTCTCATTTGCGGTGAGCGCGAAGGCTCAAGTGCCGAGTGTTGGCACGAGCACGCAGTCTCCGTCTGGATTTCCGACGGTTGGGACAAGTGGACAGAATGATCTCAATTCACTTCCGCCTGAAGTGCGGCAGCTCATACCGCAGAATCAAGGCGGTTCGGCACTTCCGCAACCCAACGTCGTTCCTATCAAGCCGCCGGGAGTTTCGCCGGGCGCTTATCCAAGTTCGCAAGAAGCTTTTCCAGATTTGAGTTCACCGTCACCGAATCAGTATTACCGACCAGGCCAGCAAGAAGCATTTACGCCTTCTGAAGTCGTATCGGTACTTCCACCGGTGCCGAAGACATCGGAACTTCGAGCTGTCCTTCGTACGTCTGTTGGCGACATTACGATTAAGCTCGATCGCGCAAACGCGCCAATGACCGTTGCTCATTTCGTGGGGCTCGCGCGCGGCGAAAAAGAGTTCATTGATGTAAAGACGAGTAAGCCTACGAAGAAGCCGTTTTACAACGGGCTGACATTTCACCGCGTTGTTCGCGGCTACCTGATTCAGACGGGATGTC
>CAJYOV010000277.1 GCA_913776405.1 Pseudobdellovibrionaceae bacterium | reverse complement strand
GATCTGTTCTTTGTTGCACCTGTTGCGAAGGCGTTGACCTCAGGGGAATCGTAAACGCCGACTTCTGGCATCTTTTGAATGCCGGCTTGAGTTGCCAAGCGGTGAACAGTCGTCAAGAGTTCGCGGGCTTGAGGGTTCGATGTGTTCGGTTCGATGATCTGGACGCCCATCGACCACTTGGCCATCGGGCGCGAGAGCAACAAGCTAATGAAAGCGCCGCCCATACCCCAAACTAAACAGAAAACGACGAGCGAGCCGTAGTTCAAACCGTTCGCTGACATCATTGGGCCGAGACCCAAAAGTTGAGTGATCAAGCTGAGCATCACAACGACGGTAATGTTCAAGACGATGAAGAGACCGATTCGACGAAACAGAGCCATGGAATAATACTCCTCTTAGGCAGATGGCCTAGAGAATATGAGGCCTGTTTCAAAGCCGTCAAGGGAGGGCTGAGTCTTGCGACTAGAACGCAAAACCGAACGAGGCTTCAAGCAACGCGCCGCCAAGTTTTGAGACGTCTGAACCACCCGCCAATGCCAGGTACTGCGCAGTGAGATCTAAGAGAATCGACTTGGAGAACGACGCACGTAGACCTACGTGGGGTGCGACCAAGAAAGCGGTGCCTTGAGCATGCTCTCGCAAGATCACGTCTCCGTTATCTTCAGACTCGCGGTAGCTCGTAACGTCGACGTTTGCCACGCCTACTCCAGCGCCCACAAGCGGTCGAATGAATCCCAATTTTCTAAAAAGGTAAGCGCCTTCTAAGCGCGCCATCGACATGCGCGTGTTGCGAACGCTGACCTGTTGATCGAGTCCATAAGCGAAATCGAGGCTCGCTTTTGCTTCCCAAGAAGAGAAGGCGCGCGCAAACGAAACACCAAAAGTTGAAGCGCCGTT
Organism: Pseudobdellovibrionaceae bacterium; assembly: GCA_913776405.1. GTDB lineage: Bacteria > Bdellovibrionota > Bdellovibrionia > Bdellovibrionales > JAMPXM01 > CAJYOV01. Next base: position 1,430 of record CAJYOV010000277.1, on the reverse strand, counting down.
TTTCAACTCCGGCGAGAGTTCCGCGTAGCGTGCAGACAAATAACCAGCGCGAACAAAGAGTTTGTTTAAACCTTCTGTCTCGGTTGGCTGAGAAACCTCAAGTGTTGTCGTGACTGTTGTTACAGTTGACGTGGATCCAACTTGCGCTGTCGTTGCTTTGGATTCAACCGTCGCTTCGGGCGCTAAGCCTGCTGAAACGGCAGAAGACACGGCAGAAGTCGCTTCAGCCGTTGCGTCCGTCGAAGTTGCGATTGGTGCGGGCGCTTCTGTCGCAGGATCTGCCGAAACTTCGACTTTCGCTGCGGCTTCAGCTTGGACTTCTGTTTTCACGTCGGTTTTCACTTCCGAAGCGGCAGCGGTTGCTTCGGCGATCGAAGCAATGTCGCTGAGGCCGCTTGACGTTGACGAAGCGGTCGCGAGCGCGTCGGACTCCGTCAAAGGTTGAGCTGCCACAGCGTTTGGATCTTGCTGCCAAAGTTCTCCAGTAGGTTCGCTCGGCAGGATCTCGATGATTGGGCGCTCGACAGTTGGGCGTTCAAGAGTTGTGACTTCGGTCGCCGCAACTTCTTGCGGTGGTTTTACCGGAAGCGCTTGTGGCAGAGCCTCGATCGAAGCGGCGGCGATCGCGTTCGCATCTTGCGGTGCTTCGAGAGCTGGCGAGATGATAACGACTGACTGATCGAGCGGAGTCGACGGAATCTCTTCAAAATTAATTTGAACGCGGTGAGCTTTAAACGCTGGAAGCTTTTTAGGCAGTCTTTGCGGCGTGCCTTGAACCACGACGACTGTTTTCTTCGCCGCACGCTTCTTCGGCAGAGTCTTGGTCTGCGAAGCCGCACCATTCGATGCCGTTGTTACCACGGTCTTCGAGATCGCCTTCGCAGGCAGCGTTGTTACAACCGGCTTGCGAACGCTCGCTTTTTTTGCCGGAAGCTTTTGCGGCAGCGAAGCCGACTTCTTTTCCGGAAGTTCCTGAGGGAGTTCGCGACCGCGCATGTCTTGGACTGCTGCCGACGCGAATCGACTCACGAGGAAGATAACGAGAAGGATAAAGAGTGGGCCAATCGATAATTTTCTCATTGGACGCCCCATGTGGTGAAAGTGTCAGAGTTCAATTTTAAAGTTTTGAGTTCGATCGCTGTCGTGTCACTCGAAGACGGTGAACCGTTCATGAGAAGGACCGCGCCAACCGGAAGAGCTGGCAGGCCGTCGATGTCGGTCACTCCGTTTTTAAGGCACGCACTTGGCGACTCGCTAAGAACTTCGTCGACAAGAGGCTCGAGCTCGGCTGAAGTTTCGGCAACGATCGTTTCGATTGAGCCACTAGCGCAGGTGCGATCGATTTGAAGAGCGATTGCGAGCGGCTTTGAATCTTGCGTTTGGACCTCAAGCGAGAAATCCGAACGCTTAAAAGAATCGTAATTTGTAAT
>CAJYOV010000276.1 GCA_913776405.1 Pseudobdellovibrionaceae bacterium | reverse complement strand
AGAATCGCGATCAAAGTTGAACGTCTTCCAACGTCTCGAACGACTCGAAAAGTTGAGATCGAGATTGCCTTCATAACAAAAGAGCCGCAGTACGATTCGTTCGGCAGGCGTCGGGACCCGGGCCCGATCCCGACGACGGTTATGGCAACGCCTTCAGGCGATTTCCAAAATGGCGTCACGCGAGCGGCACTGTCTTCATACGAGCGGCCTCAACATTTCACCGATCATGGCCTCCGGCAAGACACCGGACTGACGGCTCTGTTCTCGACCGTTTTTAAAGAAGAGCGTCGTTGGAATTCCGCGAATGCCCAACTGCTGACTCACCGAAGGGTTTGCTTCGGTGTCCACTTTCACGAAGACAGCGTTGCGATTCTTCAGGGACGCTTGCTCAAATTGCGGAGCATACGAACGGCAAGGGCCACACCACGAAGCCCAGAAATCCGCGACGACAGGTTGATCCGACTTCGCGATCAATTTTTGAAGGCCGACGGCGTTCACTTCGGTTACGAGTCCGTGCATCGGCAGATTTTCGCCACACTTCCCACAAGTTGGAGCCTTTGCGAGAGCGCGATCAGAATCGACCTTATTGACCGACTCGCATTTTCTGCAGACCGAATATGTGTGAGCCACCCGTGACCTCCTGCCTCGTAAGCGAGCGTTCCCGCCCTCGATTTTAAACCAACCTACTGAAACGAGAGCGAGAATTTTGAAGAAGCAACGCGTCGGGTGGTCGATGCGCGTGGCAAAACCCGCCTTCCTCTGAGATGGTCGAAACAGGTTCGCACTATAAGCCCAAAATACGGTTGGGCGTCTCTACAAGGCACCGTAAATGCCTTACTACTCGCGGAGTCTTAAATGAAACGGTTCGCTCTCGCCCTCGTTCTGGTGGCGCTTGGCTTCTCTGCACACGCAGATTCAGCAAGCACAACGTCCAACCTCGATCTCACGTTCACAACATTCAATGTCGAGTGGTACGGACTCGGCGGTACAAAGAATGGTTCGCTTGCAGACGAACATCGAAATGCCGCATTGAAATCGTTCATCTCAAATCAGCTCTCGAAAAGCGACGTCATCTCGTTTCAGGAAGTCGTCGATGTCGATGGTGTTAGTAAGAACCTCCTCCCGAATGGTTGGAAGTGTCTGTCGTACGACCACGCCGACTCGAAACACCAACATGTCGTTCTGTGCCACCGACCCGGTCTTCAATTTTCTCGAGAGCCGTCTGACGACAACGACATTATCGACGACGTCGCACGCGACGAACGCTCGCGTCCTGCACTCCATTTGATCGTGTCTGATGACAAAGGCAAAGCGATCACACGCGTAATCGGCGTGCATTTAAAGGCCTTCCCGAATTATGCGGTCACTCGTTATTCTCAAGCGAAAAAGATTGGGCTTTACCTGCAGTCGGTCGCCGACACATCGTTGCCTGTAGTTGTCCTCGGCGACTTCAACACGTATCCCGCACAAACGAACGGCAAAGACCAAGACGATTCACTGAACATTCAAACCGTGTTCAACAAATACCAGCCCGGCATGAAAGAAGTGACGGGTTCGTTCGCCAACTCTTATCGCACACCGAAACTCGGCTCGCATTTCGATCGCATCTACAGAAGTGCGAACACGTCAGCCGTGAGCCAAGCAACGGCTTACTCGATTTGCAATTCGTCTGACCGCACGGCAATCGCGTCTTACAATGAGACGATCTCGGATCACTGCCCTGTGAGCGCAACTATCCGTTTCACGAGATAAGTCTGCGATTCACCACGAAAGGTGTGAGTCTCGTTTCGAGATTCGACAGTCCTTCATCGCTTTTTAAAAATCACCGGACGAAAGTTTGAGATGATGAATGAATGCGAAAGCAGGAGGAACGTTTGATGAAGAACTTACGCGATTCACTGAAAGCCAGCGGTTACGATAGCGAGGAAGCTTATTTCTACGCGCGTGAGCAGGAACTGATCAAAAAAATGCGCGAATCAAATGCGCAGCAACCGAAGCTCGAGCTCATCGCTGGCGGCAAAACGGACTCGCAAGCTCCGGTCAAACAAGCAACGAAAAAAGCCGCTTAATCTAAGCGGCTTTGCACGGGCGGCTCTTAGGAGCTGCTCTAGAATCCTGACTCAACAACTCAATTAGCTGATGTGCGACTCCGACGCGAAGTTTGATAAGCTTCGCGTTTCGCATTTTCGTAGATCGAAGCATCGAGCTCAAAGCTTAGCTTCGCACGCGGTGTCGGATTTTCGGTCGTCACACCTTTTGGCTTCGCCCCGCTTGCCACCGCAACGCCCGCCTTCCCCGACGTTTGCGGCTTCTTCTCAGTCATAATCTTCTTCATCAGGGCGATTTCTGAATCGACGCCTTTCAACTCTTGTTCGTACCCAATCAAACGATCAGCGACGAGTTTCGACGACGACGAGAGCTTTTTCGCAGCTTCGATCTTTTTCATGAGCTCAAGACGGTAAGGCACATAGTGATTGAGCGCGACTTCCGCATCTTCGTAGGTTTCGATCTCGATATAATCCATCGCAGGCCCGTCTGCGCCTTCAGCTTCGCCTGCCAAAACCGCTTGGGCGTTCGCAGGTTGGGCTCCTAACATCGGAGCCGTGAGACACATGAGAGCGATCATCAGAGTCGAATTTAAGCGAATCCCCATTTCATCCTCCTGGATACGCCTTTACGTTCCAAGAACCGTGCGAGCTGAAAGCGACTAGACACTGGCTCGCAAACAGAATGTGTTCGAGAGATTTACACCCTCGCGAAAGGTTCGACGCTTTCTCGTTTAGAGATTTGTGAGTCGTCTCACGAGACACCGTCTCGCGAGACAGTGAGACGGCGCGGCCGTCAGACGATCCAACGAGGAGACTGGAGACTGAGAGATATTCGAAATCTTGAGGTTTAAATCGCAGTGCCGAACGTATCGCTACAGAGGAGCGAGTTCGCTTTTCTGAACTCTACAAATGAAGCTTCGCGCTTCATGCGAAGTAGCTGCGCACGCCACTGATCGACTAGGTGCTGCCTTTGACCTGACGAGTTCAAAGAGATCAAGAGCGAGTACTCCGCGAGTGCCGCTTCTCTCCGGATCTCTTGCAATCGATCAAACTCAGAATTTAGGTGAAGCGCGAGCGACTTGGTTTTCGACCCAAGTATGTCGCCTGACCGCAGTCGCTTCTTCATTAAGTCTGATTTCAGATGCGCGATCTTGTTTGTCTCTCTTTGTATCTGATCGCGAAGATCCGCTGCGATCGTCAGTGTTTCGCGTGCCTGTGCATTCTCGAACGAAAACACGCGCGCAGGTCGCGACTCGAGGTTCTCAATGAGTTTTGAGACAAGCTCCTCATGGCTCGTGATAAATCGAAGAAGAAGCTGGGCGTAGAGCGCTGGATGAAGCTTCTGCATGAAGACCGTATCTAGATAGGGCCTTCCCTCGGTATGAGACAGAACGAGAGCTTCGAGTTCATTGATCGATGCTGTCGAGTTCGTCAGAAACTCTGGCTTCAACGCGTTTCGAAGCACTTCGAATTCATGCGCACTTCCATCAATCGAAGTGACAGCGGCTTCAAGCACCCGATGTTTGACGTTGTAGCCCAACAGCATTTTGCGAAGCTGGTCTGCGTCTTTCAGAGACGGCACATCTAACTCACGCGCAATTTGCCTGCGTGTCTTAAGAGCGAGATAAGTAAAGACGCCCGCGCCTGCGAACGAGCCCCACGGCACTGAGTAAACGACTCCTGCCGCTACCGGGTGCCCGGTAACCGCAAGAATTGGCACGACCACGCAGTCAACGACGATCATGCCTGCCAACATCGTCAGTGCGGGCGCTTTACCCGAAGCTTTCAAATAATCCGCAAGAACACCCATTTGCTTCAGGCGAAACACGATCTGATTTTTTGTTTTCTTCAGAAAACCGATGGGCGCTTTGGGATTCGTGGCTTTGAAGTCATTGAAAATCGCATCGGCCTGCTCGTCGATCTCAGAGATCAGTCGTGCCTCAAGCCGCTGAAGCTCAAGCGCGTTAACGCCTTCAGCTGACGAAACGTTCGTAGATTCAGTAACGGCAGTCTCAGCCTGCGCAAACGACGGCGAAGTAGCGACAGATGTCACTGCGACAGTAAAGCTGAGTAAAAGTGCGAGAGATGTGCGCCCGAGAGTTACCATAAGCGGTCTATCTCAGAGCAAGAGGCGCGCCTGAAAAAGCGAAGGCTGCTGGTGAATTCAGGCGGCCTGGAACAGCACTGACTGTCTAAGGTTCAGTCAGTGCTGAAAGACTTACGAAGA
>CAJYOV010000275.1 GCA_913776405.1 Pseudobdellovibrionaceae bacterium | reverse complement strand
GATGTGGCTTGGTACGCAAGAAGACATTCACCGTCAACCAGTTCCGGGCGAACTTCAGATGACGGATATCTTGAGCGTTTATCATTTGATGATTAACGGCGAGAAGATGAGTAAGTCGACAGGCAACTTTTTCACGGGCGACGAGCTCGTTGTAGAGAAGGGCTATGACGCTGATCAAATTCGTTATTTCCTCGCGCAGCTTTCGCTGCCGGTGAAAGCGTCGAACTTCGACCTAGCTTCACTCGATGAGAAAAATAAGTTTCTTGCGGGGCCGATGAATGCGGCGTTTGAAAAACCAATCTCCGCTTGTAACTCTAAATTTGGCGGCGTGATTCCCGAAGGCAAACTGAACGACAAAGTCGAGCAAGCGACGATCAAACTCGTGCAGATGTATCTTCGTTCGATGGAAAAAGGCGATTACGCGACACTCATGGGTCAGATCGAGAACTACGCTCGTCAGATCAACTCGCTCTTCACACAGTACAAACCGCACGACGACCGTGCGCCTGAACAGGAGCGAAAAGACGCGCTGTTCTCCTGCTTCTATGTTCTGAAGAACTTGATGATCATGTTGAATCCGTTTGTTCCGCAAACGATGGATCGCCTGCGTGAATCGTTGAAACTCGACAAGTCGGTCTTCGCGATCGACCAACTCGGAACGGCGATTCCGGCTGGGCACAAGATTGGCGAAAAGGGCCATTACTTCCCAGCGGTCGAAGGCGTGCACGCCGAGTCTTAATCGGGACGCCGAATCTGCGCGCGAATCCGGTGTAAACGATCTAGTCTCAGTTTGAGAACGACCTTGAGATCACACTCACTTGATCTCAAGGTCTCGTTTTGAGAGACCGCCTTACGTCTTGGAAATCACGAAAGTTAAAAAGCCGTTTCGCCGATAGGTCACCTATGAGTAACCCGTCGAATAGCGCGTCGAGCAGACCCTCGCGATCCGGATTAGAGCGTAGTTTGAACTACGGTGGCTTGGGACTTCGACGGTTCCAAAAGCTGCTGTTGAACGCGTATCTGTTTTTTGCGTTTTGCGGAGCGGCCGCGATTCTTTCTGCGGTTGTGTTTGGGTCTGAGCAGTTGGCCGCCATCGGTATTTGTGTGGTCGTTTTCTTTGGGCCGCCACTTTTCTTCGGTTGGATGAGCCTTCGCGAGATGGAGATGAAGCGGATCGACGTCAACGACGCAGGCCTCATCGTCGACGACGGCAAAAAACGCGAAGATTTCCAGTTCGCCGAAATGAGCGGTGTTTCGTTCGAATGGGTCCCGTTTCTAGTCTTCAAAGTTCACTTCGCGATGACAGACGGTCGAAAGTTGACTCTGCCTTCAACGGTTGAACGCTTAGATTATCCACTCGATCTGCTTTCAAACGCGCGGCCCGATCTTACGCATGAACCTTCGTTTCTTCATTATCGTCGTATCGCAATCAGCCTCGATCACGTCTGGGCTCGGATCGGCAGCAGCCTTGCGAATCCGGTGAAGACTGCGATCGCGGCACTGGGTCGATTGGCCTTTACCATCATCTGCACGGTTGGCATCACCTCGCTCGGTCAGCAGATGAAATGGTTTCCGCAGATTGATCACTTCTCATCGTTCGTGCTCTGGAGCTTGAACGTTCTTGCAATGTCCGTTTTCGTTTGGCTTACGAGTTACGCCGTCTATGAGGTTCGATTTTTTCTCGCCACGATACGGTGCTTGAAGGACGATCCGTATGCCGTGAAGCGAGACATCGCACACGAAACGGAAGTTCTCAAGAAAACCATCGGGTGGACGTATGCGGGGTCGTTTGGGATGGCGATTCTGGTGGCGTATCTCGCTGCCGGTGAAATCGGTCAGCATGAGGCTCATTACAAAACCCAAGCGGTGAAGACCGACGGCTCAATTTCCGAAAGCTCTCAAAATCGCGTTCCAGCGTCTGCAGACAATGCCGTTCGGGCGGATCGGTAAATGCAGGTCGTTGCCTTAAAACTCTCGCGCATCCTTTTTATCTTTGCGCTCGCACTTGTGGTTTGCGGCGCGCTCTTGTTGAACCCGTTGATTTTCGGCGTGGGTGGAGTGACTGCGCTGTGCGCGCGTTTCTTGCGCGCACCGAATATCGAGATGCACTCGCCCGAGGCGCAATACTGGTCGCGCAGTCTGTTGTTTTCCGGCATTCAAATTTTTGCGGCGGGCGTCGTAATGGGCTTGGTCCTTCACCGCGTTGGGTTTTCAGGTGTCGTGAGAGCGGCTTCGGGTTTCGCTTTTGACGCGTTCATCCTTATTCTTATAGCGACGCTCTACGTTCAAACGCTGCCGACGCTTTTAGAAAGCTCGTGGAGTCTCCATTGTTTAAAAGGGCAGGCGGAAGACCAGATTGAACCGCATTGGTCGAGATTCATCGTACGAGCGTCGGCGACTGGCTTTTTCGTTTCGGCCGTCCTTGTCGGCATGGCGGCTTTCACGTAAAGTGGCCCGGTGAGCCTTCAAATTTACAATACGCTATCGCATAAAAAGAGCCTTTCGAAACCGTGACACCTGGTGAAGTGAAGATGTACGTCTGTGGACCGACCGTCTACGGCTTGCTTCACATCGGTAACTTTCGGGGCCCGATCTTCTTCAACGTCGTTCGAAATTGGCTTGAAAAAAGCGGCTACAAAGTTCGCTTCGCCTACAACTATACCGATGTCGACGACAAGATCATCAATCGCGCGAACGAAGAAGGCACAACGTCTGAAGCGATTGCGACAAAGTACATCGAAGAATTCAAAAAAGACTTCGCGGCTCTCGGTCTGAAACCTCACACTTACAATCCGACGGTGACTGAGACGATGGAGCCGATCGTGAAAATGGTCGACGAGCTGATCAAGCGCGACCGCGCTTACGTCGCAAACGACGGCGAAGTTCTTTACTCGGTCCGCAGCTTCGACGGCTACGGCAAACTCTCGCGCAAGAACATCGACGATCTTCAGGCGGGCGCGCGTGTCGAAGTCGATAAGAAAAAACGCGATCCAATGGATTTCGCCCTTTGGAAACCCGCAAAGCCGGGTGAGCCCAAGTGGTCGTCGCCTTGGTGCGACGGTCGACCGGGGTGGCATATTGAATGTTCCGCCATGGCGAAAAACATCTTCGGTGACACGATCGACATTCACGGCGGCGGTTCAGACTTGATCTTCCCGCACCATGAAAATGAAATTGCGCAAAGTGAAGGGTCGTCAGGCCAACAGTTTGCTCGCTACTGGATGCATAACAACATGCTCACTCTCGGTGGCGGCAAGATGTCGAAGTCTCAGGGCAACATCATGACGGCTCGCGATTTCCTCGAGAAGTACGACGCCGAAATCTTGAAGTTCATGATGCTTTCGGTTCACTACCGGAGCCTCAGCGATTTCTCAGACTCAGGCCTCGCAACGGCGATCGCGGGCCTCGGTCGTATCTACTCATCTCTCGCTCTCGCTGAAAAATTGATTCAAGCAGGCGCGGGTGTCGTTGCTGCAGCTAAAGGTGCAAAAGCGTTTGAAGAGGTTCTTGCGACCGCCGACGCGGACGTGGCCAAGGCGATGAACGATGACTTCAATACGCCAGAGCTTTTTGCTGTCATCTACGCGATGATCAAGGCGTTCAATTCGTCGGTCCGCGCCGGTCAAAAAGTAACACCTGAAGTTCTTGCGACGGCTCAACGCTTTACCGCATGGATGCACACACAAGGTGAGATGCTGGCCCTCTTCCGCGAATCGCCGGCGGCGTATCTTCTAAAGCTCGACGATCGTTTGCTAGCTGAAAAAGGTCTTGAGCGCGCGGCGATCGATGCCAAGCTGGCCGAACGTGCAGCCGTTCGTGCCGCGAAGGACTTTAAACGTTCTGACGAGATTCGCGAAGAGCTTGCGGCCCTCGGTATTGCGGTGAGCGATACGCCTCAAGGGGCTGTCTGGGAAGTAGCGAAGTAAGATAGACGATTCTTTATTCTTGTGACCTTTACCACGCGCCGCCTCACATGAGACTTTATGAGCCAAGGAAGCTCTCGCTGCGATCAACTTGATTAAATCGCAGCGGGGGAGTTCGAGGCATGTCGAGATCGTCGATCGGAGCCAGCGGAAGCGA